>JAAZYN010000069.1 GCA_014239625.1 Myxococcales bacterium
GCTCAGGCCCTCGCCACCAAAGCCGGGCGGACGTTCAGCGCCATCGAGGCGGTGCGCCGCTTCAAGCTGGGCGACATTCAGCTCAACAGCTATGATCCGTCGTTCCTCCGCCAGTTCGCGAGCATGGACGCCTGGCGCAAGTTCTTCCTTCCCAGTGGCCAATAGCGAGGAGACAGGTGCTAGCCCGAATCATTATCTTCGTGGTCCTCGCAGGGGCCGCGGCGTGGGTCTGGACATCGCTGCGACGGCGAAGCGCCGAGCGCATCCGCGACATGCCGGAGCGCTGGCGCCTCCTCGGGGCGGTCGACGAGCGGCTGCAAGAGGCGGTGAACATGCGCGACAAGCTCGCCGACTTGGCGGGCCGCCCGGACAACGCCCTGGACCGGGAGGTCGTCTACGACGTCGACGAGTTGATCGCGTCGGTCTCCGACGTAGTCGAGCTGCGCATCGAGCTGGAGCGCCATCTCCAGGTCTTGGACCAGGAGCAGCTGCAGCGCGACGCCGAGCTGCTCCACGAGGACGCAGCAGAGCGCCAGGGGCGCATGCTCGCCACGGTGGAAGAGCGGCCCGGCCAGCTCAACGGCGAGATCGCGACGGCGGTCGGCGACCTGCGCGAGCTCTACCTGCATGTACTGGACAACCTTCAGAAACCTGGGTTGGCGAGTGACACCGTGGTGCAGCAGACCCGGGACCGGGCAGCTCAGCTTCGGTCGCGCATCGAGGCGGAGCAGGAGCTCAAGCGGTATCTCGCGGCGGAGGACGCGGTCATTCACTGACCCCCGCGCTCGGCAGCGCGCGGGCGCCGGAACGGATCCTCTCGCGTACTCACTGCGGCTGGCTTGACGGTTGTAGGGGGCGGGGGGGAGGCGAATCACAACGCAGAGGCCACGGAGACGCTCTGCGCTGGCCATGCTCCGCCGACGCCAGTCAGCGCGATGCACCATGGATCCGACCGCCTTCGCCTCCTCGCGCGCGCCTCGGAACGATCGGCGTCAGCGCTTGCGGGGCGTCACCGAACAGCGCTCTGGGCGGGCTGCGGCTTCCACCGGTGTCTCCCAGCGCAGCCCACCGCTGGACCGGTAGCACTCGGCCCGCTGAAACAAGCCGCGAGCGTCATAATGGCTCCAGAGCCCCGCCGGCCGGTCCTCGATGTAGGTGCCCTTGACCGCACGCTTTCCGTTGGGATGCCAGGTGATGTGCTGGCCGTGGCGCTTGCCCCGAAAATACACGGTCTCGGAGGCCTGCGCGCCGGGCCGGTGGAAGGTCTTCACGTTGCCGCTTCCGGCCGCGAGCTCGTATCTCCCAAGCTCCTCTCCCCGGTTGTCGTACTGCGTCCATCGCCCCTCGCGATGACCCTTGACCAGGTGGCCCATGAGGCTAATGGCCCCGTTGGGGTGATAGTAGGCGACGCGGCCGTGGATGGCCCCATCGACATACTCGCGCCGATATAGCTTCTTGCTGCGCTCGCCGTAGTCGGTCCACGTGCCGGAACGCTTGCCATGCGTGAAGGCACCGCGACTGGAGATGTCGCCGTCGGAGCGCCAGGTCAGGAAGGGGCCGTGAAACGTACCATCCGGCAGCCCGCAGTACGCTCGCGGGGTCGGCTCCTGGGGCAAGGCGGTCAGCGCAGACCCCTTGGGGCACTTCATCTTCTTTCGGAGCTGCTTGACCGTCAGACACCTCGCTCCGTAAGAGAAGGTGTGCGGGTTGGGACAGGCCGCCAGCTGTCGTGCGCGCGCATCGTCGACCTCCCGAGCCGCGGCGATGAGCCCTGTCAAGTGGGGGGTGATCCTGAGGCTGTCGGCCCAACTGACGAGCAACACGGCGGCATGGTCGCGGGTGGCCGACTCGACGGTCCACTGCAGAAAGGCCACAAACTCATCACCCACCTGCGCGGCGCCCAGGTCATAGGAGGCCGGATAGAAATCGATGATCTTGGCCCACGGGGGCGACACACGCCGCTGTAGGGTGATCTCCTTGGGCTCCTTGTTATCCAGGTAGCCTTTGAGTCCATCGGCGCCCCGGATCACCGTGACGACCTCGACCACGACACGGTGATGACGCGTGTACCGCCGCCCCGTGTTCCGAGCGACACCGTACGTGTGGGCGACTCTGTTGACCTTGGCGCGGAAGATGAACGGTGAACGCCGAACCACCTCGCCGAGATCGATGGTCGTGACGATGTTTGGCGTGCGCTTCGGTGATGAACCCTGGGCATGACCGACACCGGTGACGAGCAACGCCGACGACAGGATGATGGCGCGCAGGACGGGTTTGCACTTCATCTGACAACCGTACCAGGATCCTCGGTTCGGTGTTGAGAACGCGGTTGCGGACCGCAGAGCCGTGAGGCATCGTCCTCGCCTAATCTCAGGGGACGGGCATCAAATGAACACGATTTTCGCGACATCTGTAGCCGCCGGATGCGCCGCGGCGCTTTGTTTCACCACCGCCTGCGGGCCTGGATCGAGCAACACCGCTCAGCCGCTGGCGCAAGTCGACGCCCGCTGGAACGACTCGACGAGCGACGCGGCGACGAGCGACGCGGCGACGTGGACGAGCAGCGACGCGGGCACTCGGTCTCCCAACGACGCGACGCCGACCCCCGACGCCACGAGCACCCCGGACAGCGGTCCCGACTTGAGCCTCCCCCTCCCTGACACGGCCCCGCCGAACACCGGAGACTGCACCTACAGCGACTTCTACGACGGCGAGAAGCAGTTTGGCAGCGCTCAGCAGGGCGTGGTCAGCTACACCTCGGTCACGTCGAGCACCGAGCCCTACGACCTCTTCTCGATCGAGTTCTACGGCGCCTGGGGCGGCGCGACCTCGGCGGGCACCTACTCGCTCGACGGGATCAACTACGCCGACTGTGGCAACTGCGTGCTCGTGCGTAAAAACTGCACGAGCCAGTCCTGCGAGAAGGTGTTCTACGCCGACGAAGGAAGCCTGGTCGTCGAAGATTGGGAGGCGGGTGGGAACTTCTCCGGGTACCTCGACGGGGTGACGGCCTACGAGGTGACAATCGATCCCAACACCTACGTCTCCACCCGGGTGCCGAACGGCGAGACCTGGTGCCTCGATGGCAAGACGTTCAACACCTCGGTCCCCGAGGGCAACCCCACCAGCGACACCACCGAGGCGTCCTGTGTGGAGGCTGGGAATGGAAACCTGGTGGGCAACAACGTCGCCAACGTCAGCTACACCAACTGCCTGGGGGACACGGTCAACCTGCACGGCGGCGGCTGCGGCGGCACGAGTCAGGCGCTCTGGATCATGGCGACGGCCGGCTGGTGCACGGCGTGCGAGTCCTTCCTGGCACAGCTGGCAGGCAACCACGGCGGGTCGTTGAGCCGCGAAAAGATAGCCCAGCAGACCCCCGGCCTGGACATGCTGATCGTCCTCGGTGAGAACCAGAACGGAGGCCCTGCGACCGCATCCTACTGCGAGGCCTACGCCGCAAAGAACAACCTGGACCCGGCGATGCTGGTGCTCGACCACGACACCGCGGGGGTTCAGGTGCCGCTCATCTCGCCGGCCGGCTACGCCGTGACCATCGAGGGCTTGGCCAACACCTGGACCGCTATCAACCCGTATCTGACCGCTGACGCCTACGGCGGAGTGGCCAGCGCCTACCCATGGATGGCGGTGCTGCGCGCCTCGAACATGGAGTACGTCTGGAGTGACTACTTCGACGGGCTGGGCCTCGACGGCGCGATCAACCAAGTCCTCAGCGGGCAGTAGGCGAGATGGCGATCGCCTACCGGGATTTCGCTCCGAAGATGACCTCGGCCCGGACCTTGCTCAAGGCTGAACAGTTCGAGTCGTTCGATGACGCGGTGGCCGCTGCCAACCTGTGGATCGAGGCCGCGGCGCCTGACCTCTTGGGCATCGAGACCGTGGCGCTGCCGAACATCTGGCGGAGCGTCGAGGAAGGTACCGCGGACGCCAGCCTCAACGCGGCGGCTGCCATCAGCACCTGGCATCAGTTCGTGAGGGTCTGGTACCGCACAGGCACAGGCTGAGCCGATGGGCCACGGCGGGCCTCCTCCTCTCGTTCGCGTGGTGAGGAGGCCACGGTGGCGCGACGCCGCCGACATCCCCGCCCTGAGCGCTGACCTGCTGCGCGAGCGGCCGCCTCACCACTGACCAGCGTTCAGGCGAACTGCCAGCACCCGCTACGTAAAAAAAAGGGGCGACAACCCGCCAAGACATGCTGCTGATCGCGGGGGGTTGCCGCCCAGTCCCTGGGAACCGTAGTTGCTGCTTACGGAGTTCCGGGAGTACCTCCACCGTCGGGGCCGCACGCCCCGTCTGCCAGCTTCGCGACACCAGCCGCTCGGCGCGTACAGTCGTTGGCATAGGTCACGCCGTCGCAACCGCACACCTGGGCGAGCAGAAAATCGCACATGAGCGGCTTTTCCATGCAGGCGCCCGTGGCTTGCGCATCACACAGACCGACGTCTTGCTCGCAGAACTCGGCGTCTGCGCAGCTCGCGGTTCCATCCGCTCCGCCGCAGGCGGTGCCGTCCACGCATTGGTCGTGGCACCCGTCACCGGTGGTGTCGATCGCGACCGAGCCCGGCAGACAGGCCACGCTCTCGCATCCGGAGGCGCCTGGCAGGCACTCCTCGTCACAACCGTCACCATCGGCGTCGTTGGGGAGCTGACCATCGGGGCACAGGATCGGGGTGCACGGGACCGCACACGCCCCGTCGTAGTCCTTGCCGACGCCAGCCTGCAGGCGATGGCAGTCCGAGGTGTAGGTTGCCCCGTCGCAACCGCAGACCGGCGCGCCCGCGGTCCCATCACCGCAGTCGGCGGACACAGCGACGCATTGCCCCGGGGCGTCTGCCCAGCCGCACATCCCCGGGAAGTCGTCGCAGACCAGGCCAGACGCGCAGGTGCCGCCCACGAACCCACCGCAGGTGTTGGTCACCGGCTCGCAAGTGTAGTCGCAGCCATCGTCGTCGGCGTCCACCGGCGTGTAACCAGGCAGACAGTCGATGACCACCAGGCACGGGCCCTCACACGCTCCGTCATAGGCCTTGTGCGCCTGCGCGAGCTGCCGTTGGCAATCGTTGACGTAGGTCTTGCCGTCGCAACCGCACACCTCGTCGACCTCGGCGGTGCACGTCTGCGGGATATCCAGGCAGGTGCCCAGGAGATCGAACACCCCGCACAGCGCCTCTGGGTATTCACAGTACTTGCCGGCGGCGCACGACGCGCCGGCCAGGCCGCCACAGCTGTCGCCAGGCTGGGACGCGCACTCCCCACTCACCGCGACGCTCACGCCCATGGCCGCTGCCTCGCATTCGTTGGCGTGGGTCTTCCCGTCACACCCGCACACCGGCATCCAGATGTCGGGACACCCCTGAGCAATGGCGGCGCACAGGCCAGGCCCATCGCCGCAGCCCGGCTGGTCGCAGTAGCTTCCATCGGGGCATGGAGAGTCGCCCGAACAGAGGGCGGCGCAGCCGTCCGAGCACCCATCATCGTCGCTGTCGACCGGCACCTGGTCGGGACCACACAGCGGCTCGAGGCCGCAGTCGATGGCGCAGGGGCCGTCGTGGTCGCCGCTCACCCCAGCCGCCTGACGCTTGCAGTCGTTGCCGTAGGTTTGACCGTCACAGCCGCAGACCGGAGCGTAGAGCTCGTTGCACGTCGTCGGCAGCTCGACGCACGCGCCCGCCGTGGGGCTCGATTCGGTGCCGCAGCTGAAGGTCTCGCAGAAGTACCCTTGGGGGCACGCCTCGACGTCGGCGAGGCCGCACTCCGGACCGATGATGTCACAGGAGTCGTCGCAGCCATCGCCATCCTTGTCGACGGGCTGAAAGCCCACCGCGCAATCGATCACCACGTCACAGCTGTCGCACTCGCCATCGCTGAGCTTGTTGACGCCCGCCCCAAGGGCCTCGCAGTCGTTGCCGTAGGTCTCCCCGTCGCAACCGCAAACGGGCGCGTAGACATCGTCACAGCCCTGAGGCACCGCGACGCACACCCCCAGGTCTCCATCGGCGCCGCAGCTCCCAGCGGGCGCCTGACAGAACTCACCCTCGCCGCAGCTCGGCATGGCAGCGGTGCCGTCGGCCACCTGACCGGAGAGGACACAGGACTGTGTCGCGTCGACGCAACTGTCGCTACACCCATCACCGCTGGTGTCGACCGGCAGGCGGCCCTGCGCACACAGGATCTCCGGGCAGACGTTGACGCACTCGCCCTCGGCGGCCACGTTGACTCCCGCCGCGTTGGCCTCGCAGGCGTTGCCATAGGTCTCGCCGTCGCACCCGCACACCGGCGCGTAGAGTTGAAAACAGTCATCTGGCCTGGGCGAACAGGTGCCGGACCCGCCGCACGCACCCGCGCAGAACTCAGCGGGCCCGCAGCCTGAGTTGGACTGGCAAAAGCCCAGCTCGATCTCCTGGCAACGGTCCGGGCAGCCGTCCCCGTCGCTGTCGATTCCCGCCGAGTTGGGCGCGCACTCGATGGGTACGCAGCTGCTCCCACACTCCCCATCGCCAGCCACGCCCACGCCCGCGGAGGCTGCGCCGCAGGCGTTCGAGTAGGTGGTGCCGTCACACCCGCAGACGGGCAGGTAGACGTCCGCGCAGCTGTCAGGCCGGCCGAGGCACACGCCCATCGGGTCGCCACAGGCCGCCGTCACGCAGTACTGTCCAAACTCACAGTCTGCGGTTTCGGAGCACTGCACCCGAGCGCCCCCATCCTCTCCAGCGTCAACCGACACGTCTGCGCCAACATCTCCCGGGTGGATATCCGGTGGGTCGCAGCCGCCCACACCGAGCGCCAACGCGGCGAGCGCCAGGGTGATCGTGGAGGTACGGTGCCTCATGTCTCTCCCACCTCCAACGGAAGTCAGGGGTATCAAGGGGTCTCGGTCCATTCTGGATCCTGCCAGGCCTCGTCGATAAAAGTTGAAAAAACTCACCAAAAGCTTCTCGTCCGTCACGCGTGGGGGTATGTCGCCGACATGGTGTCATCTGCTCGAGCGACCTTGGTGCTCCTATCTCTTCTCCCGGGGGGCTGGGCCCCGGCGGCTCAGGCAGGTGACTTCCTGGACGCGCAGCGGCGCTTCCGGCGGGTCGCGGCTGCCGTCACCGCCCACCGCCCGGCGCTCGAGGCCGACTTCCGCAGAGCGGGCGCGGCGTGGCCTCCCGGGGGGGTGTTCTTTCGAGCGTTCAAGCGCGAAGGGATCCTCGAGCTGTGGGCCGCACCACCGGAGCCGAAGCAGCGCTGGATCAAGGTGCGCACCGTCCCGATCTGCAAGGCGAGCGGGAAACTCGGCCCCAAGGTCAAGCAGGGCGATCGCCAGGTGCCGGAAGGGTTCTACGAGATCAAACGCTTCTCCCCCAAGAGCCCGTTTCATCTGGGGCTGTGGCTGAGCTACCCCAATAAAGTGGACTGGCGGCGAGCGGCGAGCGCCCGAAAGTCCCCTGGCGGCGCGATCCGCATTCATGGCGGGTGCATCACCAGTGGCTGTCTTCCGGTCCAAGACCAGCCCATGGAGGCCCTCTACGTGGCCGCGGCGATGGCACGGGACGGGGGACAAAAGAGCATCCCTGTTCACGTCTTCCCGTGCCGCTTCGGCGACCCCAGCTGCGAGACGGAGCTCGGCGAGCGTCGCGCCGAAGACGCGAGGCTCAAAGAGTTCTGGAAGACGCTCGCGACCGGCCATGACCTCTTCGTCAGCCAGGGGACACCGCCGGCGGTCGAGCCGACCCGCAAGGGGTACGTGTTCAAAGGACCCACGGTGCGGCCTGGCGCCCCCCGCTTGGCCGCGCCGCCACGCGCCATAGGTGGGGATGTCAGACCCTGCGGGACGGTACCGGCGGACATGTCGTGTGTGCCCGGCGGCCCTTTCACACGTGGGGTGGACAACGACCCCTACTTCGGAAAAGGAGCCAAAAACCAGGCGATCCCGCTGCGCGGCGGAGCGGACACCGTGCCCGCAGCCCGGGTCTGGCTTCAAACCTTCGCCATGGACAAGTTCGAGGTCACCTACGAACAGTTCCAGAGCTGCGTGAAGAGCGGAAAGTGTAAAAAGGCCGGGCCCAGGTACCGCGACTATGACGGCCCGAAGCAACCCGTCACCGGGGTCAGCTGGTACGACGCCAAGAGCTACTGCGAGACCCTGGGCCGGCGGCTCCCCACCGAGGCCGAATGGGAGAAAGCGGCGCGCGGCACCGATGGCGAGCTGACGCCCTTTGGAGATGCGGTGGTGACCTGCAAAATTGCCGTCATCAAGGACCCCAAAGCCGGACGTAGCTGTGGGGTCAAGAAACGCTTCGGCAAAGGGAGCAAAGGCAAGGTGCTGCCGGTCGGCTCGCGACCGCCAGGGCGTTACGGGTTGTACGACATGGTGGGCAACGCTCAGGAGTGGACCGCCGATTGGTATTCGCGAAGCTACGGGACCTGCGGCGCTGCGTGCCTGGGCAACAACCCCAAAGGTCCCTGCGGCGGCGCAGCGTTCTGCAAAGGTCACTGGTTCAAGGTCGTGCGGGGGGGCTCCTGGTACTGGCAGGGCGAGCACGCCACAGGTTTCCACCGAAGACCCCACTGGCCCAAGAACAAACCATACCACCACTTTGGTTTCCGCTGCGCCCGAGACGTGACTCCCTGATTCCGCCGGTCAGATGGGTTGAGCGTGACCTTCTGGGCGATGTCGCCGCTGGCGGCGTCGCTCGACCTCGACGTAACGCTGCTACGACGTCGGTCTCGCGCCTTGCCAGCAACGAAATCGCCTGGCGAATCTCGCGATCAACCAAATGACCCGCTCCATGAGCCGGCGACGCTGCGGCCCGCGGCATGTGGCGGCGCCGGCGCGAGGCCTTGGATGACCGGCTCAGCCTCTCTCACCTCGGATTTCGGCAGCCCGATGGAGCATCGCCTCGCTCTCTCCAGGCCTCTCCGTCCATTTCAACAGGTCTGCCAGTCCGGTGCAGGCGATCCCAACGTATTCGTGGTTCGGATGCCCGGCCTCGTCGAAGGCTGCGATGATGGCACGGAACATGGGCTCGGCGTCGTCATAACGCCCTTGCTTGCGGTACAGATTGGCCAGGTTCAGCTGCCCGCCCAGCAACAACGGGTTGGTCGCCTCGAGGGTCTTGGACCAGATCTGAATGGCCTGTTTGAACAACGGCTCCGCCAGGACATAGTCGCCGATAGCGTCGTGAGTGAGCGCCAGGTTGTTCAGCGGCGTCCCTAGCGCGAAGCCTTCCGAGCCGACCACCTCCTGCATGATGACAAAGGCGCGCTGGAGGATCGGGAGCGCCTCAGCCTCGCGTCCCAGCCGCCGATACAGATCGCCGAGGTTGCCCAGGGCTGCCGCGACGTCGGGGTGGCGCTCGCCACGCAGCCCCTCGGACATGGACACGACGCGCGTGAGTCGACGAATGGCCTCGACGGCGTCTCCCATGTCCAGCGCGATGAGCGCCAGGCTGTTCTCGGCGGCCGCTGCGTCCGATCCAGCCCCAACCATTTGCGCGATCTTCAGCGCTTTAGCCGCGATCGGCCGAGCTTCCGCCGATTGCCCCATGAGGCGCATGATCAGCGCCATATGGTTGAGTCCACGGGACGTCAGCGCGTGGTTTTCCCCGAGCGCGGCCTCGGCGATCACTATCGACCGCTGAAAGGAGGCCGCCGCCTGGGCGTACTCTCCGAGCCGTTCTTGGACGAAGCCGAGGCCGTGCAGTGCGCGGATGATGCGCGCGTCGGCCTGGGCGTCGGCCAACTGGATGGTCGAGGTGAAGGTCTGCGCGGCCTCCGCAAGGCGCCCCGCGGCGACTTGGTTGTCACCTACTTGCAGAGCTTTTTCAATGGCATCAGGTTCGGTCATTAGCTCATCCCTCAAACGTTCATAGCGATTTGTGTCACAGATAGGACCATCGCGCCACGGCGGTCAGCGCCGAGGCTTCCTGTTGCGCGCCGCCGTGGCCGCCATCGTCGAGCACCTTCCGCGCGGTGGAGCCTACCTCGCGAGCCACTATGAGGCGCCACCGCGTCGGTTCCGTCGAGCGTCGCCGAAGGCGAGATCTCTGTCGAGGACACGGCCCGCTTGTGCCGGATGGCCGAGCGGTCCGTCACCGAGCGTGCAGCGGTCGTGGACCTCAGCCGGCGCCTCGGCGTCGTCGCCCACGACCTTCATGACGTCGGACGAGAACGTTTGCTTCGTGCGGTCTCCACGCTCATCGTGATGGCGCGACCGTCGTCCTGCCCGCACCGCTGCACGGCGGTCGGCCACGGGCACGGTCGGTTCACCCGTCCCACCTCGGACATCTCGGGCTCTGCGGCCTGTCCCCGGTCCCTTCGACTGCGGCTGTCCGATCCGAGTTCGCGCGTCGATTCATCGCGACCGCCGCTTGCCCTTACGCGCCGACGGTTCCGGGCGACATTGAACAGTTTGTGCAAGCAGATCGTGACTCTCCGCCTCTGTGCCTGTATATGCGACGGGAACCTGACAGTGGACGCTTTCGTCCGAGACACATAGTCGCCACCGAGCGGACTACCAGAAGTACGAGAGAAAGATATGAAGTTGTTTATCGGCGGGCTCAGCTGGGACACCAGTGATTACAGCCTGCGCAGCGCATTCGAGGCCTTTGGCGAAGTCACCGATTCCAAGGTCATCACGGACCGTGAAACCGGCCGCTCGCGCGGTTTTGGTTTTGTGACCTTCAGCTCGGTCGACGCTGCCAAGACCGCCATGGCAGAGATGGACGGCAAGTCCATCGACGGTCGCAGCGTCCGCGTCAACGAGGCGCAAGCCAAGGGCGGCGGCCGCGGCGGTAACCGCGGCGGCGGCGGCGGCGGCGGTGGCGGTGGCG
>JAAZYN010000006.1:0-5064 GCA_014239625.1 Myxococcales bacterium
ATCCTTACCACCCTGGGTAAGCCCCTGCCGTCCCAAGGTCCGGTCAGCTACACGGCGGGTTTGCGCGGCGGACATCAGACCGCGGTGGAAGTGCGTCTGGTCCCTCTGGGCGATCGAAACTTCAACACCGCTCGCTTCACGGAGCTGTGGCGAAAGAAGACAGGCACCATTCGGGGCCTCGACTCGATGACCTTCAGCTACAATATCGGCGCCAGCGGCGGCGCCCCTGTGGACATTCAGCTGAGCCACCGCGACACGGCGATTTTGCGGCGGGCCGCCTCGGAGATCGCGGAGAAGCTCGACGCCATCAAGGGCGTCATCGACATCGACGATGGCTTCAGCCTGGGCAAGCCACAGCTCGACTTCGCGGTCAAGCCGAGCGCGCGCGCCGTGGGCGTGACGTCACAAGGGCTGGCAGGGCAGCTGCGGAACTCGTTTTATGGCTCCCAAGCGGGTCGTCAACAGCGCGGCCGCGACGACATGCGGATCATGGTGCGGCTGCCCGAGGCCGAGAGACGCTCAGAGTACAACATCGAAGAGCTGGTGGTGCAGACCCCCGGGGGTGGGGAGGTCGGCATCGCCGAGGCCGCCGACGTCAAGCGCGGCCGGGCCTACACCAACATCAACCGGGTCGCAGGGCGGCGCGTCGTGAATGTCACCGCCGACATCGAGATGACGGCGACCACGGCGGACAAAGTCTCCGCCGTAGTGCGCAACGAGATCATGCCCTCGATCGTCAAGAAGTATAGTGGGCTGACGTACTCTCTCGAGGGTGAGCAGGCGGAGCGAGCGCGGTCCCTCGGCGGGCTGGCGACCGGCTATCTGCTGGCCCTGGCGATCATCTTCGGCCTCTTGGCGGTGCCGTTCAAGAGCTACCTGCAGCCGCTGGTCGTGATGTCGGCGATCCCGTTGGGCGTCGTCGGCGCGGTCGGCGGGCACCTCATCATGGGCTTCGAGCTGTCGATGATAAGCTTTATGGGGATCGTCGCCCTGTCTGGAGTCGTGGTGAACGACTCGCTGGTGTTGGTTGCAGCGGCCAACGAATACCGTGACGGCGGCATGACACCCCATGAGGCGATCGTGCAAGCGGCCAAACGGAGGTTTCGCCCCATTCTGCTCACCTCTCTGACGACCTTCTTTGGGCTCGCACCGATGATCCTGGAGACCTCTGTTCAGGCGCGTTTTCTGATCCCGATGGCTATCAGCCTGGGCTTCGGAGTCCTGTTTGCCACCGTCATCATCTTGCTCATCGTCCCCTCGTCCTACCTGGCCGCAGAGGACGCTAAGCGGGTCTTTGGCGTCGGCCTGTACCGATTCGACGATTGGACAAAACGGTTCCGCCGAGGAAAAGCCGCGAACCAGCGGGACGCGGACGGTGACGGCGACATTCCGCACCCTGTGTAGAAAACTTCTACACAGCGAGTGGTGACGCCAGCCTGTTTGCAGTCTCCGCCGGCTGGCCCGAATATTGCTGATGTCAGGCTCACCGGTCTCTCAAACGCAGAAAGAGGACAGCATGATTCGCAGCACTCTGACTAAGAGCATCACTCTGTGGACACTCAGCCTGATGATCGCGGGGGGCTGTGTCGCAGCCCCGACGCCCTACCCCGGTGACGGCCCGCCGACCTCGCCGGACCCGCTGGACCCAACGCCCATCGCGGAGCCCATCGACCAAGACTTCCAGAACGCGCTGGGAGAGGTGCTCGACGAGTCCACCGCCATGAACGTCCCGGAGTTCATCGAAAAATTCACTCCGACGGACGCCGCGACCCCGCCGAAGCTGTCCTTTGACCCGACCACGGCGACGTACTTCGACCTGGTCGACGAAGCCTTCGAGCTGAACGCTGAGGAGACCTCGGCCCTGACAGCCAACGGGTTCATGGTCTCCGAGCGCCTCAGCTGGCCGACCATGGCCGAGGCGCTGTTGGAGGTGTACCAGAAGGACCTCCCCGTGCTGGTGACCACCGACATGATCCTGCAGGCGCTGCACGCCAGCTACGATGAGATCCTCAAGCGGATGGAGATGTCGATCTTGTACGACACCCTGTTGGCCACCCTCGAGGCGGCCCACAGCGGCCTCGATTCGCTGGACATGGGCACCAGCGGGGTCGCCGCCGAGGCGAGGCGAGACGTCGACTTCTATCTGACGACGGCCCGGAGGCTGCTCACGGGCGACGCCATCCCCAGCGCCCTCGGCGCACCCACGGACGCCCTGGTGGACGCGTTTATAGGCCACATCGCCGCGCTCCAGATGCGCACCGTTGAGATCTTCGGCGCGACGCGCACCAACATGGACTTCAGCCAGTTCAAGCCTCGCGGGCACTATGAGGGTGACCCGAAGCTCGAACGCTACTTCCAAACCATGATGTGGCTCGGACGCATCGACTTTCGCTTCGCAGAGTTCGATCCCAACAACGGCGCCTGGATCTTTCACCACCGGCAGCTCGTCGGGGCCCACGCGCTCGAGCGGCTGACCTCCGCCGACACCACCATGGCGCTCTGGAATCGCGCCAACGACCTCATCACGATGATGGTCGGGCCAGTGGACTACATCGACTTCCGCGGCATCGGCCGCATGAACGACGAGTATGGCTGGACATCGGTCGATGACGTGGCCGCGCTGGACGGCACGAGCCAAGACGACGTGCTGGCGAAGCTGCTGACGGGCGCCTTCGGCGAACAGCTCATCAACAGCCACTGGCTTGAGACCAACCCCTTCACCGCTGAGGCCACGCCGCTACCTCCGTCCTTCGCGTTCCTGGGCCAACGCTTCGTGGTCGACAGCTACGTCTTCGCCAACGTGGTCTACGACAACATCATCAGCGAGGAGACCAAGCAGCCGCGAGTGCTCCCCGATCCCCTGGACGCGCTCTTCGTGCTGGGCAACGACCAGGTCCTGCCACATCTGCAAGAGGAGCTCGACCGGTACAAGTATCAAGGAAACTTGAACACCCTGCGGTACCTGGTGGACGGCTACGAGGAGGACTTCTGGACCTCGAACATCTACAACCTGTGGCTCGACTCCATCCGCGCGCTGAACAAACCCACAACAGCCGCCGAGTACCCCGCCGCGATGAAGAGCACGGCGTGGCGCGACCGGGTCATCAACACCCAACTCGGGAGCTGGGCGCAGCTGCGGCACGACACCCTGCTCTACGCCAAACAGTCGTACACCGGTGGCGTCTCGTGCGAACACCCAGACGGCTACGTGGAGCCCTACCCCGAGTTCTTCTCAAAGCTTAAGACGCTCGGCCAGATTGCGGACCAGACCCTGCAGAACGTGGACTTCGGCGAGGAGCAATGGATGGGCGACTCACTCAAGAGTTTCTTCGGCAATTGGACCACCGTGATGGCGAACCTCGAGAGCATGGCGACGAAATCACTGGCTGGCGAGGCTTACAGCGACGACGAGATCGCGTTCATCAAGAGCACCATCATGGCAGACCCCGGCTGCGGAGAGCCGGTGTTCTCTGGATGGTACACCTCGCTGTACATCAGTGGAGATCCGTCGGACTGGAAGCCGACCATCGCGGATGTCCACACCAACCCGAACACGGGCCCCCTGCCTGGGCCCAATGTGCTGCACGTGGCGACCGGAAGCGCACATCTGATGGTGCTGACAACGGAGACCTGCGACGGCGCCGAGACGTTCGTCGGCCCGGTGTTCAGCTACTACGAGCTCGATGTTCCGGAGATCAAGAGGCTGAGCGACTCCGAGTGGAAAGAGATCATCACCACCGGGGACATGCCCGCGCGCCCCACCTGGACCCAGTCCTTTCTCGTCCCGGCGACCGCTCCTTAGTCGCACGCGGGACCCGCCAGTCGCAGAGGCGAGGTGCGTGGGCGCCTGCTCCCTGCGGCGGGGCGGCCGCCCCGGGGCCGTCTCCGTGCGTGCGTGCGTGCGTGTCGCCATCGGGCAACCGCGGCGCCGGTCTCCACGGCGTCTCCGTGGTCGCTCGAAACGCCATGAGACATGCAGCTGGCGTGCTCGGGCTTTCAGCGTCCCTCGCGCGGCCCGCCTCAACAGCCCTCTGTGCGGTCGGATCGGCGGATATCGCGATGGCTTCGTCCGCTCCGTGCGTGGCTGGTCAGCGCGACGCCTCGTTGGTCTCGCTCGAAGATCCATGAATCATGCGAGCTCCTACGGCAGCATCACGTCCAGGGCCGGTCCCAGCTCGACGGTGAGGGCTCCATCCTTACTGTAGAGGTCTCCGTCCATCATGTAGCCGATAGGGCCGCCGTCCGGTGCACGCAGGACCATCGACGTGGCCCGGCGATCCCACCCGCACCTGGCGGCCAACCGTCTCTTCATCCATATCTTCGGGAGGTTCATCGCAAACTCGGGGATGCTCATCGTCCAACCCACGACGTGGAAGAACCGCTGAGAGCCGGCCCGGTTGGCATGGAACGGCGAGAACCCCAAACCGATCTGGTCCACCGTCCCGGCGGCCACGGTGAAGTAGTCCCGGGGTCCGAGGATCTCGCCGTCGATGCTCACCTCGACGCTGACCCGCGCGGTGATCCTCTTGGCGTACTCGCCGCCCACCATCGCCGACGGGATACCCTTAGCCAGCAACGCCAAGGCAGTGAGGGGGGTCGGCGGCGATCCACCGTCGTAATACTCTCTGAGGAACGCGTGCACCGTCCCCACGCCAAACAGGAAGCAGTGACTCGCGCCGTCGACGACCATCGTGTCCGCGGTGACCGTCGTGACTTCGCCCCGCGCGCCTTGGTCGAGCACCCGCTGTAACAGCGTGGGCGACGCGCCTCGGCGAATCCCCAGACCGTTGGCGACCGTGTTCATGGTCCCGCCACGCAGCAGCGCCAGTGTCGGCAGCGGTTGGTCGCCGTACACACGCGCGAACTCCGTGAGCGTCATCGATCCGGTGCCATCCCCGCCGCTGATCGCCAGCGTGCTGACACCCTCACCCCGAAATTCTCTGGCGATTTCCGACAACTGCTCGGGGTCACGACTCTCCGCGTAGAGCGTTGGGACCTCCGACCGTCGGCACATCGCGGACATCTCGCGCCGCGCCGCCGGGTGAGCGCGGTGGAATTTGGCCG
>JAAZYN010000006.1:5074-20780 GCA_014239625.1 Myxococcales bacterium
CCAGCTTCATCACTGCGTCGCCCCTTTATCACTCAGGCGGTGAGCGCGCTGACCGTGACCTCGTACGTCGCACGCTCGGCCTTGAGCCCCCGCAACTTCTCGCGATCGCCCGCCACCACCTCGGCAGGAGCGTTGTCGAGGAAGCGAGGGTTGCCGAGCTTCTTTTCGAACTTCGAGATGTCCTTGTCGATCTTGGCGATGCGCTTGTTGATTCGCGCGACCTCTGCCTCGAGGTCGACCAGACCCTCCAACGGGACGTAGACGGTCGCCGCACCCGCCACGGCGGTGGCGCTCTTCTGCGGGCGCGGCAGATCCACTCCCACCTCCAGGTCGGTCACATTTGCCAGATGCGCCAAATACTCCCGCGCCCCGGCCACGAGCTCCGCGGTGGCGGTTTCAGAGGTGGTCACGACCACGCGTAAGCCGGTCTTCGGTGGGATTCGATTCTCGCCACGGATCGTGCGCACCGCAGCGATGACGTCGATCATCTGGTCGACCAGCGCCACCGCGTCGGCGTCGTCACGGCGGGTATCCGGCTCGGGCCACCTGGCGCGCATCAGCGTCTCCGAGTCGCGCCCCGTCAACGGTAGGCGTGTCCAGATCTCCTCGGTGATGTAGGGCATGAACGGGTGGAGCAGACGGAGGGCGTTATCGAGCACGTGCATCAGCACCCGACGCGTTCCCTCAGCCGTGACCTCATCTTCAGACCGCAGGGCCGGCTTCGCGAACTCGATGTACCAATCGCAGAACACCTTCCAGAAGAACTCGTAACAGGTCTTCGCCGCGTCGTTGAGCTGGTAGCTCTGCAGCGCCCCGCCCACGGAGGTCACCGCCCGATCGAGCTTGGCAAGGATCCATCGGTCCGCCATCTCCAGCCTGCCCATCGACTCGAGGTCCAGGCGCGCGGGGGTGTGCCCTTCAGGGACGTTCATCAGGACGAACCGGGTGGCGTTCCAAATCTTGTTCGCGAAGGCCCGATAGCCCGCGACGCGGTCGACACTGAGCTTGATGTCATGGCCCTGCGACGCTTGCGTCGCCAGCGTGAAACGGAGCGCGTCCGCCCCATGTTCGGCGGTGATCAGCAGTGGATCGATGACGTTCCCTCGCGTCTTCGACATCTTCTGACCCTTCTCGTCACGCACCATCGCGTGCAGGTACACGGTGCGGAAGGGCACGTCACCCATGAAGCGGATGCCCATCATCATCATCCGAGCGACCCAGAAGAAGATGATGTCGAACCCGGTCTCCATGACGTCGGTCGGGTAGAAGGTCTCGAGCGCCTCGGTCTCGTCCGGCCAGCCCAAGGTCGAAAACGGCCAGAGCCCAGACGAGAACCAGGTGTCGAGGACGTCCTCGTCCTGACGCAGCGCGCTGGCACCGCAGCCGGCGCAGACCGTTGGGTCGTCCATGGCGACGGTCACGTGATCACACGCCTGGCAGAACCACGCCGGGATTCGGTGCCCCCACCAGAGCTGGCGGCTGACGCACCAATCCTGGATGTTCTCCATCCAATGGAAGTAGACCTTCTCCCACTCCTTGGACAAGAACTTGGTCTTGCCGCTACGGACGGCCTCGATCGCTGGTTCCGCGAGGGGCTTGGTCTTCACGTACCACTGGTCTGACAGCATCGGCTCGACGACCACCCCGGTCCGCTGGCAGCGCCCGATGCTGTGCTTGTGGTCGTCGACACCGACCAGGAGCCCCATCCGATCGAGATCGGCGACGATGGCCTTTCGTGCAGCGAAACGCTCCATCCCGCGATATTTCTCAGGCGCGTTGTCGTTGATGTTCGCTTGACCGTCCAAGACCGTGATCATGGGCAGGCCGTGGCGCTTGCCCGTCTCGAAGTCGTTGAAGTCGTGCGCGGGCGTCACCTTGACGGCGCCGGTGCCAAAAGCCATGTCGACCAGGATCCCGTCAGCGACGATGGGGATCGTCCGATCGGTAAGCGGCAAGTCGATGGTCTTGCCGATGAGGTGCTGGTAACGCTCGTCGTCCGGATGGACCGCCACAGCGGTGTCACCCAACATCGTCTCGGGGCGGGTGGTGGCGACCACCAGCCTCGTGTCGGGGTTACCGGTGACGGGGTAGGCGAGATGCCACAGGTGACCGTTTTCCTCTTCGTGCTCTACCTCCAGGTCACTGAGCACGGTCTGGATGCCGGGCGACCAGTTGACCAGGCGCTTCGCGCGGTACAACAGACCGTCGTCGTAGAGGTCCACAAAGACCTTCCGCACGGCGCGTGACAGCCCCTCGTCCATGGTGAAGCGCTCACGCTCCCAGTCCACCGAGACGCCCATCGCCTTGAGCTGCTCGGTGATGCGCGCGTGATATCGGTCCTTCCACTCCCAGACCTTCCCCAGGAAGGCCTCACGGCCCGAATCGAACCTGCTGATCCCTTCTTCGGCCAGCTTACGCTCGACCACCATCTGCGTGGCGATACCCGCGTGGTCGGTGCCCGGCATCCACAGTGTGTTGTGCCCCTGCATACGCCGATGACGAACGATCACGTCCTCGATCGTCACCGTGAGCGCGTGGCCCATGTGCAACGAGCCCGTGACGTTCGGAGGCGGAATCGCGATCGCGAATGGCGTGCGCTCCGAGCGGTCCGAGGCCGCAAAAAAACCCTTGGATTCCCAGATCGGGTACCATTTCTTCTCGATGTCGGCGTGCTCGTACGCCTTGGGCATCTCGCTCACGCCAACTACTCCGTCTCTTTTGGACTGTCGCCCTGGGTCAGGCGGGTGATCTCTTCTCGTATGAGGTCCTCGGCGAGCTCGCCGACTGCCTTCCAGACGATCGATTCGGCTTTGCTCTTGACCAGTTTGCGCACCTCGCTGTCAAGAGCTTGTTCCAGCCGCTCGGCCAACATCGCGTCGAGACGCGGCCCCAACTCCGCGGTCGCACGCGCCACCGCCGCGTCGACCGCGTCTGCCAAAGAGTCACCGCTGAGCGCTTCCAGCGGGTCCGGCGTGCTCACCGCAGGATCGAGTGGCTCGACGCGCTCCGACATCGCGGCCACCGTACCGCTGACCGCCGCAGGAGCCAGCGCACGCACTCGCTCCAAAAGAGCCTGTCGCTCGAACGGCTTGGTCAGTACGTCGTCGATCCGGGCACGCGAGATCCGTCGCCGATCGGGCACGTCATAATCGTTGTGGGTCAACAACACCGCCACCCTTGCCGTGGCGGCATCGGCTCGCAACGCTTCGACCACCTCGTAGCCGCTGAGATCTGCAAGCCCCGCGTCGAGGATGAGCAGGTCCACGCCCCCGAGCCGCACGAGCCGCAACGCTTCGCGCCCACTCGCCACAAAGCGTAGTCGGTAGCCGGCGGGGCTCAACGTCAGCCGAATAAGCGTCGTGAGAGTCCGGCTGGCCTCAGCGACCAGGACCTCGGTCATGCCTGTTTGTCTTCCTCGGCCGCCGCCGCCGCCGCCGCATGGTCTTCGTCGGAGACATCGTCAGCGACCTCACCGAACGTGCGGACCTCTTCCAGCGGCGCCAGAAAAAAAGGCGCGACCTCCATCAGGATCTCGCGCAAGCGCTGCGCCTGACCTCGGGCAATGAGCTGCAGCGGCGTTCGGTTTCGCTGATTGGGGATGGCGTTGTTCAGCCACGCCTCCGGATCGCTGAACACCATGAGCGATGCCCGCCAGATATCGGACGGCACGTCGGGGTCGCCCGGCGCCGCGCTCGGCCACTGATCGGTCTGGTACTCGGGAGGTACCGACGCCCAGTAGTGGTCGCACAACCACGTAAAGAATCCGTCCCAATCGCGAGGCGGCTGTGTCTTGAGCATGGAGGACTCCTGTCGGGTCACCGTCGGTTTCGACCGCTGGGGACCATACACCAGCCGGACGAAAAAAGCCGTAGACCACCACGGGAGCTGGCCTACGGCTTCGGTACGGTTCGACCGTGTCGGTCCCGGCTCAGCCGCTGCGGTAGAAGCCCTCTACCGCGAACTCGATCTCCTCCACCATCTGCGCCGAGGACCCGGCGTCGAAGCGGAAGCCAGTCCACTTGCAGGGGAATCCCTCGTACCAGTCGTACGACAGGATGTCGCTCTTGTCGTCGGCGAGAAGCTTGATCGCGCCGGTTCGGCGACCGTACTTTCCGCTCATGACCTCGTTACACCAATCCCACAGCGCGGAGGTCGTCGTGTAGCCCTTGGTGAGCTTGACGTTACCAAAGCTGGTCTGGCCGCGACGCTTGCGCCCCCAGGGATGCAAACTATCACGGTACTCGATGACATCGACGCTCCAGTCGATGCCGTCGCATTTCTGGAACGCGCCAGCTTCGATCCCGTCGATCTCCACGACAAAGCGAAACTGACCGTAAGGGTCGTGGCTTCGTCGATGCGAGCCCGTCGTCACGAGGTTGGTCGTCGTGACGCCCGGCGATCCCCAGCCGTCGGCCACCGAGCCTGTCTGCAGGCTCATGGGCTCCGAGTGCGGGCTCCCATAGCCCAACGACGGGCTGCCGGTCTGTAGCGAGCTACTCGACACACCGCCGTGGCCCCAGCCGTCGGTCGGCGATCCGGTCGACAGAGGTTGAGGGTCTGCGTAGGGGGACATAATCCCCAACGCTCCAAAATCACCATTGAAACCCATTTTAACTACCCCGTGGTCAACGAACGTTATCGTCGACAGCGCGCACACGATTCGGGTCTGTGCTTCAGAGTCTACGCACATGGACGGAACTTTCAAGCCTGAAACGGTGCACGGGCGGGAGGGAGGGAGATGTGATCCATCGGCCCAGCCCCTGACCGGGAAAACCCGCCGCGCCGCGCAAGCCCCGAAGCGGTCGCGCACGAACATCGCGGTGATGGATCGAAGCCATCTACCCCAATGTGTGTAGAAACGACGCGTGCGCGATGGTAGCGTACTGCTCTGAAAAAATCGCTGAGGACACGAAACGATGCCCCAAGCCCTCGCGCCTCTGCTCAAGATAGCGCTCGCGATGACCCTCCTCGGACCGTTGGGATGCCCCGATCCCGACGAGGGCACCGGGCCGCCGCCGTGCACCGACAGCTTCTGTCTCGACAAGCCCCCGAAGATCGAGATCGAGCCGAGCTCGAAGATCCTCACCATCCTCGAGAACGAGGTCGAGATCGGGAGCTCGGTAGACCGGGCGATCCGGGTCATCAACACCGGCGAGAGCGCGCTGTCTGTCAACAAGGTCACGCTGAGCTACAGCCCGCCCGCTGGCGGCATCGACGGGGGGGCGCCAGCCCTGCAACTGCTCGAGCCCGTGTTCAGCCTCCCCACGACCGTCCACATCAAGGACGGAGCGGACTATCCGCAGGGGGCAGAGTTTCAGATCCGGTTCACCCGTCCACAGGACGGTATCCCTCGAACCGCGACCCTGAGCATCGAGTCCAACGACCCTTTCACTCGCACCGAGACGGTCACCATCCGCACCGAGTCGGGGGCCCCGAGACTGCTGGCGCAGCCCGGAGAGCTGGACTTCGGCCTCGTCACCAAAGATGGCTCCGCCGACAGCGAGGTGCAGCTTCTCAACACCGGGACCCGGACGCTTTCGGTCAGCGGGTTCAAGGTCAACGACGTCCGCTTCAAGGTAGAAGGGCCCGGGTTCGAGATCGGAGGGAGCCCCGAGGCGGACCTGTCGATCGACCTTCCGGAGGCGATCGTGGTCCCGTCGGGCGAGTCGCGCCCCATCACCGTCACGTTCTTGAGCGACTCTCCATCGCCAGCGGACGCGATCCTCACCATCTTCAGCGACGACCCGGACAGCGCCGACGGTTATCTCCTGCCCCTCATCGCCAACAAGAACGGGCCCTGCATCGTCGTGTTCCCGCGGGAGGTCGAGTTCGGGGGCAAAGCCGTGGGATCCCAGGCGACGATCAGCCTCGACATCACCAGCTGCGGCACCGAGCCACTCGTCGTGGAGGGGCTCAACATCAGCGATGACTCCTCTCCCGATTTCACGCTCGACTACAGCCCGCTGCCCGGCGCCCCGTCGGTGGGGCCAACCAAGCAGAGCCCGATCTCGATCCCGGTAAACGAGAAGATCACGGTCGATGTGATCTTTACGCCCGACGAGGTGAACCCGAAGGACGCCGAGAACGACGCGATCCCCGACGAGGGCACGTTGATCATCGACTCCAATGCGTTAGAGAACCGAGTCGAGGTGCCCCTGACCGGCGCCGGCGCGGACAGCGAGTGTCCGCAGGCCGTGATCGACATCGAGGAAGGAGAAGAGGTCATCCCTCAGACCGTGCTTCATCTTGACGGAACTCAAAGCTTCGCCCCGTTCGGGCCGATTACCAACTACGACTGGAGCGTCGAGGCCCCCGACGGCAACGTGGAGACGTTCGTGCCGACGGCGACGGACCCGCAGCCGATCTTCAACACCAACATCGTGGGGGTCTACACCTTCAGTCTGCGGGTGCGCGACTCGACCGGGACGTGGTCGACCTCCTGCGGGCAGGACGCCACCCGTCAGGTGCTGGTGCAGCCAAACGAGGCTATCCACGTCGAGTTGACGTGGAACACCCCCGGTGACCCCGACGAGACGGACAGTGGTGAGGCGAAGGGGACCGACCTCGATCTGCACTTCACGCACCCCGCAGCGACCGGCCCCGACCTGGACGGCGACAACCTCCCCGATCCTTGGTTCGACGAGGACTACGATTGCTTCTGGCACAACACGTCGCCGAACTGGGCCAGTTTCGACCCCTCGGCCAACGATGATCCGAGCCTGGACCGTGATGACACCGACGGCGGAGGCCCCGAGAATCTGAACCTGGCGGTGCCCGAGCAGGTGACCTACCGGGTAGCGGCCCATTACTGGAGCGACCACGGATTTGGCCCGGTGGTTGCGACGGTGAAGATATTCTCGTACGCGCAGCTCAAATACGAGGCCAAGGACGTGACGCTCAACGAGCGCGACATGTGGTGTGTCGCCAACGCGACCTGGCTGGGAACCGACCTCGAGGTCGAAAAGTGCGGCCAAGGCGCCGGCGAGCACATCACTCCTCAGTATGTGAACCCGTTCTTCTTCGCCGGTGACTGAACGCGACTGAAGACATGCCGAGGTTGTGCTAAAAGCCCGGCATGAAGCCTACATTACTGCTGACAACGTGGTTCATGGCGTTCGGCGGGTGCGCCGCGTCCAGCAGCGCCATCAAGACCAACGCGAAGAAGACCTCGGCCGCGTCGGTCCTCGCGCAACGAGAAGCGCGCGGCAACCGTTTGGTAGAGCCGCGCCGAGGTTCTCTGACGGCTCTCGCCGTCATCCGGAACGGCACCGTGATGACCGCCGCGGGGAAGGTGTTTGCGCCCGGACACGTCGTCGTCAATCGAGGCCGCATCGTGGCCGTGGCCGCAGGCGATCCGGGGAAGCTGCCGGGGAAACCGGCGTGGGAACTGGACGCGAAAGGACAGTTCGTCACCCCCGGGCTGATCGACACGCACTCGCACCTGGGCGTGTATCCATCGCCCCGCGCGCGCGCCCACAGCGATGGAAATGAGGCTACCGCCCCAACCACCGGTGGCGTCTGGGCCGAGCACGGGTTCTGGCCACAGGACCCTGGAATTCAGACGGCGGTCAACGGCGGCGTCACGACCATCCAGGTCCTTCCAGGGAGCGCCAATCTAGTGGGGGGCCGGGGTGTAACGCTGCACCTGCGCGGCCACAGGGGTGCCCGCGCCATGCGATTTCCGCTCGCGCCGGTGGGGGTGAAGATGGCCTGCGGGGAAAACCCAAAGCGCGTGTATGGCCATCACAAAAAACGGGCACCGGGGACGCGCATGGGCAACGTCCGCGGACAACGGCGAGCATTCATCAAGGCGCGAGCCTATCTCGACAAACTCGGCAAGAAGGGAGACGAGGCGCCAAGGGATCTGGAGCTGGAGACCCTCGCCGGGGTGCTACGCGGCACGTTCTTGCCACAAGTTCATTGCTACCGAGCCGATGACCTGGTGGCTTTCCTGCAGCTCGCCGACGAGTTCGGCTTCTCCGTGCGCTCGTTTCATCACGGCCTCGAGGCCTACAAGATTCGAGACCTGTTGAAGAAACGAAATGTGGCGGTGTCCACCTGGACGGACTGGTGGGGCTACAAGCTCGAGATGTATGACGGGATCCCCCATAACATCGCCCTTCTTCACGCCTCCGGGGTACGAGCCATCGTGCACAGCGACTCCGCGCAAGACATCCAGAGGCTCAATCAGGAGGCGGGGAAAGCCCAGCGCTACGGAGCCGAAGCCGGCCTGACCATCAGCGATGACGACGCGCTCCGCTGGATCACCGCCAACCCTGCCTGGGCGCTGGGTATCGACAAGGAAGTAGGCACGCTCGAGGTCGGAAAAATGGCCGACCTCGTGGTCTGGAGTGGCCACCCATTCTCCGTATACAGCAAGCCCACCCTCGTCGTTATCGACGGACACCCGGTCTATCGAGAGGGGACGCCCCCGGGGACATGGTCGGATTTCCAGCTCGGCCAGGACGTCGAAGGGGCGGAGGTGCCAAAGTGATTCGAGCCCTGATCTGCAGCTCCCTCGCCGTCGGTGGGTTGGTCTCCGCCACCGCCTCAGCCGTCGCGGCGACACCCGCGGGGGGCAAGGTAGCGTGCGTGTCATACGCGAAGGCCACTGTCTGGGAGCCCGGCGCCCGCAGCGCCCCGCAACAGCTCACCGTGGACGCGACCGGGGTCATCGTGGCCCTGGGACAACAGACCACGCCTGCAGCCAGCGCCTGTTCGGTGCAGGCGCTCGAAGGACCGTTCGTGGTGACGCCCGGACTCGTGGAGACCACCAGCAGTATAGGGATCACCGAGATCTGGCTGGAAGACGACGCGAACGACTCGGCGGCGGTCAGTCCTAAGGGCGGCCCCATGCCTATCCGATCTAGTTTTCGAGCGTTTGACGCTTACAACCCTCGCTCCACGTTGATTCCGACGGCACGCGCAGAGGGGGTGACCCACGTCCTGAGCCTCCCACGCGGTGGGCTCATCAGTGGACAGGCTCCGTTCATGCGGCTGCGAGGACGCCTCCAGTCAGAAGCCGCGGTCAATCGCAGCGCAGCGATGGTGATGTCGGTGGGCATGGGGGCGGGATCTCGAGGCCACAAGCTCCAGACCGCGCGCGCCGTGCTTGACGAAGCTCGGCGCCACCTGCGCACCCAGAGCGCCAAGGGAGCGCGCCGGCTGCCGGCACCGATTGGCGCGCCCGGCGCGCACGGCACCCCCTTTTCGTACTACGCGAACCTGACAGCCCTGGGCCCCGTGCTCACAAACCGCCAACCCCTCCTCGTGTTCGCCGAGAGGGCGTCCGACCTGGAGGCGCTGATTCGCCTCAAGACCGAGTTTGGCCTCGCGCTGGTGATCGCTGGCGCGAGTGAGGGGTGGCTCCTCGCCAAAGAGCTAGCGAAGGCTTCAATCCCTGTCATCATCGATCCGCTGCGCTACGCGCCGGGCTCGTTCGATCAGATCCACGCACGCCCCGACAACGCGAAGATGTTGGCGCGAGCAGGCGTCAAGATCATCATCAGCACCTTCGCCACCCACGACGCGCGACGACTTCGTCAGAGCGCAGGCAACGCGGTTCGCGCCGGACTATCACCTGACGAGGCGCTTCGAGCCATCACGTGGACGCCGCGGGAGGTCTTTGGGTCGACGCGCTCCCCGATCACGCTCGGCGCAGTCGCCAATCTCGCGATCTGGAACGGCGACCCACTGGAGCCTCGCACCTCCCTGATGAGCCTATGGATCGACGGCGCGCGCGTGAGCCTCGACACCCGCCAGAAGCGACTGATGCGACGGTACCGCGATGAGCCCGAGCGGCGCGGCCTCAGTCATTGATCCGTATGCTGTGGCTGCGACTCGATCCGCCGAGCGGCGCGGGGGCTCGACACCTGAACGCGGGCAAAGGGGCGAGACGGCGGCGCGCTTGGATACCGTCCTGAGCGACCCGCTCCGCGCGTCCGCCCGAGCGGCTCCGCGCGGCACAGCTCGAGGGCCCAAGCGGCCTGGCCGCCTCCCTCGTGGTGCGCCCGAGCACCCACCGGTCGCGCTCTGGAGTCAGCGTTCGAAGCCCGGCATCCCGTTGGGCAACGGCGTGCCCAGCTCTTGCCCGAGCTGGATCAGGAACGTCTTCATCCACTCCGCCCGGCGACCTGCCTCGGCTCGGCCGGCGGCGGTCCGAAGGGTCGGCGCGATGCGCAGCAGCTTGGCGAAGAAGTGGTCGACAGTGAACGCCCGATCATCGCGGTCGCGCCTCTGGGCCCATGGGTCGGCCCCGTGGAAATACGACGCGCCCATGCGTGCGCCCGTCGAGAACGTCCGAGCTACGCCGATCGCGCCCAGCGCCTCGAGCCGGTCGGCGTCTTGAAGCGCGTCGCCCAGAGGCGAGCTCGGGACTGCGCCCCGACTGAAGCTATGATCGACGATGGCTTGCGCGATACGCTCGATCGCGTCCTCGTCGAAGGCGCCCAACCCCGCGAGTATGGGCCGCGCCGCGGCGGCACACAGCTCCGACGCCTTGGCTCGCTCGGGAGAGTCCTTGGGGACGTTGACCGTGTCGTGCAACAGCGCCGCGGCCACCGCCTCGCACGGATCCACCGATGAGTCGCCGAGACGAACCGCCCACACGGCGACCCGCTCGAGGTGGCCGAGATCATGGCCAGGGTCGTCGCCCAAGAGCCGACTCACCTCCGCGTAGAGCCGCGCCATGTGGGGACGGCGTTGGATGAACGCCAGGAGCTCAGCTCTCGTCTGCAACGCCACCCCACCCTCCTCCGCCAGGTGTCGAAACGCGCACCCGGTCACCCGGCTCCAATCGCATCGCCGAACCATCCCACGGGCGCCAGCGCCCGTCCGTGAACCGCTCATCGAGGCCCGGAAGTCCAGCCCCTCCACCGCGCAAACCGGGAGCACCTGCGCGACGCCGCGTGGCGAGCAGTGAGGCGACGCCCGGGCAGAGCGCCTCGATCTCACGGACCAGGCCGACGCCACCCGGATGTTGTCCGGCCCCCCCGCTGCCCGGTCGAAACCCGAAGCGCCACAGGCGCAGGGGGAGGCGAGCCTCCAACACCTCCGGATCGGTCGCTCGGGTGTTGGTCATGTGCACCTGACGTCCGGAGGCGCCAGGACCACGCGGTGAGCCGCCGGACCCGCCACCGATGGTCTCGTAGACCGACCACCCCTCGCCCCCGATGGTGAGGTTGTTCATGGTCCCCTGGGACGCGGCGCAGTGCTCGGCGACGCGCAGAAACATATCCACCAGGCGCTGCGAGGTCTCCACATTGCCCCCCACGACGGCGCGACCGGCCGGCGGATCCAGGACGCAGCCCGCGGGCACTCGAAGCACGACCCGGCGCATGGCCCCGTCGTTGAGTGGAATGGGACGACCCACGAGGACCCGGAGGCTGTACAGGACGGCGGCGCGGACCACCGACGAGGGTGCGTTCAGGTTCCCCTCGTGGGGCCCTCCGGTGCCGGTGAAGTCGACCACGAGCCTCCCCGCGCAGTCGACGCGGATGGCGAGGGTGAGCGGCATCCCCGCTATCTCGTCGACGGCCCCCCCCTGGCGGATCGTCGCGATGATCTCCGCCACCGCTTCTGTGGCCACGTCGGCGAGGTGTTCCATCCACGCCGCGACGACGTCGGCGGACGCCACCTTCATGACCGCGGCCGCCGCGTGCGCGTTGGCGGCGATTTGAGCCGACAGGTCCGCGAGCACCGTCTGGGGCTGACGGCTGGTGGTGCTGACAAGTGGCGGCAACACGACTTCGCCATCCACGATCAGCGGCGTGTGACGGATCACGAAGCCCTCGTCGGCCAGCGACCTGGAGTGAGGTGGCATCGACCCCGGCGTGAGCCCCCCTACGTCCACGTGATGGCCGCGGCTCGCGATAAAAAACCGGTAGCCGTCCCGCATCACGGGAGTGACCACCGTCAGGTCGGGCAGATGCGATCCACCAGCGGCAGGGTCGTTGCACAGGTACGCCTGATCACTGACGAGCGCCGGCTCGCGCGCGACCAGGTCACGGACCGTCGCCCCCATCGCGCCGAGATGAACCGGGATGTGGGGCGCGTTGGCGACGAGATCGCCGCGCCCGTCGAACAGCGCCACCGAGAAGTCGTGACGCTCGCGAATATTCACCGACTGGGCGAGACGCGCCAACAGCTCACCAGCGTCCGCGACGGTGGCTTGAAAACGATTGCCCCACAGCTCGACGCCACAAGGCGTCCGCTGCGTGTCGCCCCGACGCGCCCGCGCTGGCGCCGCGCTGCGCTCCAAGCGGAGCACGCCGAGATCGCCATCGTGGCGAGCGGTCCAGCCCGTCGGTAGCCCCACCGAGGTCAACCGCGAGTGCAGCACCTTCGGGCCCGAGACCGGACCCGCACCGACCCCGAACAGATCGCCCTTCATCACCGGCAGCGGGGGGCGTGGAGCTCTCACGCGGACGCGCAGGTTGACTACCTCGTGGGGGAGACTGCGGCCAAAGCCGTAGCGCCTCCGGTGCAGGTCATCGAACCGCTGGGCGATGGCGCTGGCGCGTAGAGAGTCGACCTCATCAGCCGCGATCCGCACGGCTAGAGGATGCTCGGTAGAGGTATGGCGAACCTCACAGACGCGTTCGATAGTGCTGCCGGACCCCAAGCAGGGGAGCGCAGCCTCCATGGCGCGCAACCGATCCCCCAGAGCGCTGACGGTTGGCTCCGACAGCGGCGCGCCCACGGCCTCTACCACCTCCTCCTCGCGACGCGCCAGCCGTTGGCCGAAGGCGCTCAGCACCGACGCACACGGGTGCAGCAGGACCGTCGAGATCCCCAAGAGGTCGGCCACCTCGGCGGCGTGTTGACCGGCCGCGCCGCCATACGCGACCAGCGCATGGTCGGCCAGCTCGATCCCTCGTTTGGTGGCCAGCCTGGCGATCGCCTGAGCCATGGCTTCGCGGGCGATCGCCAGGTATTCGCCGGCGTCCCCGGGCAGCGCGATGTGTCCCGCCTCGAGCGGCGGGTCAAACGCGTCAGGATTCACCAGGCCGGCGCTGAGCGCAGCGTCGGTCAGAGTGGGGGGGCCGCCCCGCCCGTAGCACTGAGGCCCCGGATCCGCGCCCGCGGACCGTGGTCCGACGGTCATGCGCCGCCCGTCATGACTCAGGATACTCCCGCCCCCAGCAGCGATGGTCTCCACCTCGAGCATGCGACGCCGCACCCGCACTCCCGCGACGCGAACCGAGCCTTCTCGCCACGGCAAGGTAGCGCCACCGCCGACATCGACGCGACAGACATCCGTCGAGGTGCCTCCCATGTCGAGCCCTACGGCGGAGCTGAAACCGGCAGCCTCGGCGATGGCCGCCACCGCCAAGACACCTCCGGCCGGACCGGACAGTACCGCCTCTGGCGCTCGCAAGGCGCTCGCGGCGGTCAAAGAGCCGTCACTACGGATGGCCCGCGCAGCGGCGGGGATGCGGTCGCGGTTCATCGACTCACGAAGAATCGGTGTCACCGCAGCGTCGACCACCGTCGTCTCGATGCGCGCCAGGTATCCCAGCTCTGGAACACACCGATGCCCTACGGCCACATGCTTTCCCGCTGCGCGACACAGCGCGGCCAAGGCCAGCTCGTGGGCGGGGTTGGTCGGACCGTGCAACAGCGCAATGGCCACCGAGTCGACGTCGTCGAGGAGCAGCTGCGGAATCCGAAGCGGCTCAACCTCTTCACCGGCGGCAGACATGCGTCCCCCGACGCCAACGACTCGCGTCAGCAGGGGCTCGGGCCAGCGAGAGTCCGCGTCGAAGAGGTCAGGACGACGCATGTCGCCAACCCAGGGGAGATCTTCAAAACCCTCGGTGACAAGGAGCAGTGTTCTTGCCACGCGACGCTCCAGGAGCGCGTTGGTGGCGACGGTCGTGCCGAAGGTCAGCCGGGTGTCTCCCGCCAAGACCCCTACGACCGCGCGGTCACTGGGCACCTTGGTACACCGCACGTGGCCGTCGCCTGTGACGACGACCACGTCGGTGAAGGTTCCGCCGCGGTCGATATAGGTCGCCGGTCCTCGGGACTCGGCGCTCAGCGCCCGACTACTGCGCGTGCTTCAGAGTCCAAGACTGGCCATCCTTGCTGATGGTCATCGTCCGGGGATCAAACGTGAACTTGTAGTCCCAGACGTGGGTCGCCCCGTCGTGGTTCAGGTACAGCTTGCCGCGCTTGAGCTCGTACGCTCCCATCTTGCGCGACACTTTGCAGGGCGGCGCAGCGCACTTCTCGGGCATGTCGAAGGAGAACTTGCCCTCCGCGTTGGCCTTGAAGCGAATCTGGCCACTTGCGTAAGTGCCCACAACCGCCTCGGCATCGGTCATGGTTGGCGACTGCTTGACCGGAGCGGTGTCTTCTTTCTTCGCATCTTTATCCGCACAACCTGAGAACCCGAGCCCGAGGACAGCGATGGCAAGCACGGAAAAAATCGTCTTCATGCGTAGTGTTCCTTATCGATAGGGGGGGATGGCCTACTGGTCCGCCAAATAGGGCGGACGGAACCTAGCCCGACCTTTGGGGCTCGTCAACGTGATCCGCGTCAGCGGCGCGATCCGCTGTCGGGTAAGTGAGTAAACATCGCCCGGATCGGATCGGTATCCTCGCCATAGATATAGGCTGGCCCCAGCGCGTTCCCACGCTCACTGGCGTCCACGCCTCCAACGTCGTCGAAGCGAGATCTGCTTCTGTTACGCCATGACGCCATCTCATTGGCGTGCTGAGCCTCCCACTGGCTCTGCAGCATGAGCAACTCGGTGAGGTCTTCGGGGAGCTGAGCGCCCAGCGCGTAGAGCACATGACCAGCAGCCTCAGCGTCGGCGGCTGCTCGGTGGGCGTCGTCGAGGCTGATCCCGAGGCGGGCTGCGACGGCTCCGAGTCTCTTGCTGCCCTGATTTTTCTGCAGCTCCCGAACAAAGATGAGGGGATCGATGTATCGGGGGTCGTGCCACGCGATGCCACATCGCTCCAACTCGCCCCTGACGAAGGCGCGATCGAAGGCGAGGTTGTAAGCAACGAAGACCTTGCCCTCGAGATGCGCCCTCACCTGTGAAGCGATCTGACTGAAGACCGGAGCGGTCTTGAGCTCTTCGGCCGTGATGCCGGTGATCCGCACGACCTCATCGGGCAGCGCGCGCTGCGGGTTCACCAGGGATTGGTACCTGTCCACCACCTCCCCGGCGCGCATGTGCACGATGCCGATCTCGATCACGCGATCCGTCTCCGGATCCAAGCCTGTGGTCTCGACGTCGACCACAGCGAGATCGAGATCGCGCCAAGCTCCTGGGGACCCGCTAGCTGCCATTGTTCATAAGCGCCTCGCGGGAGACCAAGGAGGTGCGGCGCTGGCGCGCGGGGCGTGGACAAGAGGCTGGTGACGGCCGGAGCGATAGCGCGCTTGTCAGCGCTGCCAACCACCGGTGGCGGCCGAACGACCTTGAAAAATTGGGGCGGGTAGGCATGGGAAACGACGAGCGGCATGAGTGAACAGTGACGTCGCTCGGCGTCGAGAGCATCTCGTCTCACGCGCGGACGAGAACAGCCACGAGGGCCTGACTCGCGGAGCGGCAGCCGGCGGACGCTAGCACGCCCCGACCCTGTCGTCCCAGTACCCGATGACGAAGCTTTACAACCGCGCGGTCTCGCTGCGGAGTTTTCATGATGCCCACACGTTATCCACATTGCGACGTCCGGCTCGGTCGCACTC
>JAAZYN010000700.1 GCA_014239625.1 Myxococcales bacterium
TTGACGCTGCCAGTCCTGCGCCCTCGGTCCTTGCCAGCGACGCCGATCGCTCGCCCATATCGAGCCGGATGCAAACGAACGCTGGGAACAGGTACCGCGGTGCGCGGTCGGCCCACCGGCGCTTGGCCCACCAGGGGAACGCGACGGCTGGCCAGCCCTGCGCCGTTCACTCCACGGCCTCACCTACTCGCAGAAGCCAGCCCGATCACACATGAATTTGCGTACCGTCATCCCCTGGCCGCCCTGATCGGCGATGTCGTGGAAGAACTGCTCATACACCGACCTCAGGTCTTGGTCTGAGCCCCAGTCCGACACGGGGTGTAGAACCATGTTGATCGCCTCGTCTCTCGCTGGGCCGGTCACCTGAATCGCTCGGGTCCGCGCCAGAATTTGCTCGGTATACAACGACAGGCACTCCTGGCTGTTCGCGGAGCCCTTTCCGAAGTACGTGTAACCCAGCCAGGTGTGGTCGTCCTGGACCGTATCTCTGTGTGCGCTGTTCGGCAGGGCGACGACCGTCCACGCCGGTTTACCCGAGCCGTCGGCAAAGCCGCATTCGTCAGCCACGGGGTCATACATCAGGTCAAAGGCGAGGTCGCTCTGGCGATCGGACCCTGTGCGATAGAGCCACTCGGGCCGCTCATCGCCGCATGTTTCGAGGCTCGTTCCGTCCATGGTCACCAGTGGGTAGCCCCAGCGCTGGCTCCAATCTCGGACGAGGTCCAAATACGCGTCCATTCCCCCCAGATGGTCAACCCCTGAGGCTTCTTTACAGTCGGAGTAGCCATCGGGATCGGCGTGGTCCCAGCCATGGTGGTGCAAGGCTATCTCATGACCGCCACCGATCATCTTGTAGATGATCATCCTCCCCGTGGCTGAGGTCTCCAGCCGCAAAAGCCACTGGATTTGATGCATAAAAGTGCCCTTGAGCCCCGCTCCGTTCAACGCATCTATCAACGAATCCAGATGATCCATGTTTTCGAGCCACTCGGAGTCGTCCGCACAGTCCGCCGGGTCGATCATGCTCGAGCACTCGCGGGCGGTCCGCGCCTCCATGTGAATGCTGAATATCACCGGGATCGGCGTGAAGGAGTGCGACGCGTGCAGTGAGATGGACTCCACGTCGGCGTGTTCGACGTCGTAGACCACATGCAGCGAGCCGTCGGGGCCCAGGCTCGATCCGAACTGCATCACGTTCTTGTCACCGTGGTCGCTCAGGAGCTCCAACTCGCCGAGAAGCCAGCGATCTTCGAAGGGGTCCCAGGTCAGGGGCCGGGCACCGATGTCGGCACGGTGGTTGCCAAGGCACTGGTCGCGGTCGTCCTTGTGCACGATCCAGAGGCGGTCTCGCGCCGCGTCGAGCGCCAGCTGAGGAAACCGCCCGTACTCGTGGTCCACCTTTTCCGGCGTGGTCCAGGTCTCGCCGCCGTCGACGGAACGAATGTAAAAGACCTCGAACTCGGCCTCTTCAGGCACCTGTACCATGTACGCCATGTGAAGCGCGCCCCGCGTATCCACCAGAACGTGCGGATCCGTTTCACGCTGCCCGTCGCGGTCATACTCGTATCGCGCCCAGGTATGGCCGCCGTTTTCCGACACCGCATACCCCAGGTCCCAGGTGTTCGGCCATTGGGTCTCGTCCTCGTACGGATCGACGCCGGTGTCGACCTTCCACGCGACGGCGATTCGGTCGAGGGCGTGAGAGGCCTCGAAGCGTGGGAAGGACGACCGCGTGCCCGTATCGGAGAGCGTCCGCGTTGGAAGCCAGCCAACGATCGGCCCGGAATAGCGACGGTACTTCACGAGTCTGTCGCGTGGGGTCTCGACGTGCCATGCCACGTGGACCCGCCCCAGCAGATCTACGCTTACCTGAGGGCTTGCGGCGGTGACACCGCTGACCGCGGAAGAGAGCGCTATTGGACTGCTAAAGCCCGTGGCTTTGGCCATGTAGTAGATCCTCCCTGCCTGCGCATAGACCACGTGAATGTCATCCTCTGGGCCGATGGCGATCGTGGCATCATCGGTCGCGCCCACCCCAAGCGCCCCCGTGGTCCATATGCCCCCCTCCGGGCTGGTGGACAACGCCAGCTCTTCTCTCCCTTTTGGGTCGCCTGGATAGAGCCTCAATAGTGCGAAGATCCGCCCCGTGGAGTCTACCGCGACGTTGCTGCCCACCGATCCCTTGGTCGGCGTCGTAGAAGAGACAATGATGTGAGGCTCCGCAACGGAGCCAGAGCGGTCCTGGGTGTCGTCCGGACAGGGGTCGGTAGCACCTGCAATGGTGAGCATTGCAAGACTGATTGTTGTTAACACGAGATCCTCCTCGAGGATGGGCGATGAGCGCCTGTGGGTTGGGTTCCAGTGGGGCCACGGTCACCCGACACGGTCACGATGGTCGTTGAATGGACAAGTCTCCATGTGAACCACACCCCTCGCTGTTGACGATCGATGTCTCGAGGCTGGTGCTGGTTGGTCATGGCTCACTCCAAACGCTGAGAGCCCATAGCGAAAACAACCACCATGCCGACATTTCACGCAGCCTAACCATTTGAAATGAAGCCACTAAACACCGCCCGCCGGATCGGACGTCACACTCCGACGGTTGTCGAGCCGTCGTCGAACCGTTGAAGCCTCGTAGCGCCTCCAGCGAGTGCCAGCCTTCTGATTCCGCCGGTCAGTTTGGTTGATCGCGACCTTCTGGGCGATTTCGCCGCTGGCTGCGTTGCTCGACCTCGACGTAACGCTGCTACGACGTCGGTCTCGCGCCTTGCCAG
>JAAZYN010000701.1 GCA_014239625.1 Myxococcales bacterium
AAAATATCCGCAATTTTTGCATCATTGCCCATATCGACCACGGCAAGAGCACGCTGGCGGATCGGATGTTGGAAGCGACGGGTACGGTCCAAAACCGCGACCAAAAATCGCAAATGTTGGACGACATGGAGCTGGAACGGGCTCGAGGAATCACGATCAAGGCGCGGGCCGTCGCGATGCGATTAAAACGGGGCGACACGGTCTACGAGCTGAACCTGATCGATACGCCGGGCCACGTCGATTTTCAATATGAGGTGTCCCGCTCGATGGCGTGCTCGATGGAGCCGTCGCGGTGTTCGACGCGGTGGCCGGCGTGGAGTCCCAAACCGAGACGGTGTGGCGTCAAGCCGACCGCTACGGGGTCCCGCGGCTCGGGTTCGTGAACAAGATGGATCGTACCGGCGCCGATTACGATCGGTGCCTTCAGATGATGGAGGAGCGCTTCGGCGAACACTGCGCGCCTGCGCAGCTGCCCATCGGAACGGAGGGGGCACACCGCGGCGTCGTCGACCTGGTCCATATGACCGCTTACGTGTGGCACGACAAAGACGACCCCAGATCGCTCGAGGAGATCCCCGTCCCCGACGAGATGATGGAGCAGGCCGAGGCCACCCGCGAGGTGCTGCTGGAGCGGATCGCCCTCGCCGACGAGGACTTCGCGATGCTCTATCTGGAGAGCCCGGAGGCGCTCACGGTGGAAGAAACGGATGCCGCGATCCGACGCTCGGTCATCGCCGGCAACCTCGTCCCCGTGTTGTGTGGGTCAGCGCTCCGCAACAAAGGTATCCAGCCGCTGCTGGACGCCGTGGTCAAGTGGCTCCCGTCGCCCATGGACGTCCCCGACATCGAAGGGGTGGACCCCACCAGCGGTGGTCCGCTGACCCGGCCGCACAATGCCAAGGCGCCCCTGTCGGCACTGGCATACAAGGTCGCCATCATGGAGGACGGTCGGCGGATGGTGTTTATCCGGCTCTACTCCGGGACCATGACCGCGGGTATGGATCTGTGGAACCCGGCGCTGAAGATAAAAGAGAAGGTCAGCCGGCTGTTCTTGATGCACGCCAACAACCGAAAGCGGCTCGACAAGATCGAGGCCGGCAACATCTTTGGTGTGCTAGGCCTCAAACGCACGCGCACCGGAGACACGCTGTGCTCACCCCAGTCGCACATCCTGCTCGAGAGCATCGACGCTTACGAGCCCGTCATCAGTCAGTCGGTGGAGCCGGCGACGCTGCGGGAAAAAGAGAAGCTGGAGCAAGTGCTGACCAAGCTGGCCGACGAGGATCCCACGTTTCGGTGGCGGGAGGATGGAGGCACCGGCCAGACCATCATCAGCGGTATGGGCGAGCTGCACCTGGACATCCTCTGCGACCGACTCAAGCGCGAGTTCAAGGTCGAGGTTCGAACCGGTAAACCCCAGGTCGTCTATCGGGAGGCGATCACGAGCCAGGCGCGAGCGGACGAGACCTTCGAGCGGGGCGGCGAGGATGGCGGCGACCACGTCTTCGGGCGGGTCGCTCTCACGGTGAACCCCAATGAGCGCGGCGGTGGCCACGCGATTGAATGGTCGTGGCCCGCAGCTGGAGCGGAGGCGCCACGAAACCTCGCTGAGCTGAAGGAGGCCATCGAGGAAGGGATCACCCAGTCGTTCGTTAGCGGCCCGGTACAAGGCTACGCCCTCGACGACGTGACGGTGACCGTGACGGATGTGGAGACGAGGGACGGCCTGTCCTCTGTGGTCGGCTACACCGTGGCGGCGTCGACGGCGGCGCGGGCCGCGGTGCGTAACGCCTCGCCGGTGTTGCTCAGCCCGATCGCGGACGTCGAGGTGACCACCCCGCCAGAGCACACCGGCGACGTGATCTCGAGCTTGACGATGCGGCGCGGCAAGATCGAGACGATGGAAGAGCTCAACGCCATGGCCTCGGTGGTCAAGGCGTCGGTCCCCATGGAGCGGATGTTTGGCTACGCCACCGAGGTCCGGTCACTGACCCAGGGGCGCGCGCAGTTCGCGATGACCTTCAGTCACTACGACAACCTGTAGTCGGCGACGCCCCCTGCACGATACGCGCCGAGCCGGCGCGGGTCACCCTCTTCAGCGCTGCGGCCCACGCGCTGCAGCCGCAGGCCGATGACACCTCCGGGCCAGGCTCGATCAGGTCACGGGATGTCGACGCCGCGCGAGGCCGCGACCTCGGTGGCGATGTCGTACCCAGCGTTGGCGTGACGCATGACGCCCGTCGCCGGGTCACCGGTGAGCACCCGCTCGAGACGGGCGGCGGCCTCGTCGGTGCCGTCCGCCACGATGACCACGCCGGCGTGAGTGCTGTAGCCGATTCCCACACCGCCACCGCCATGGACGCTCACCCAGGTGGCGCCATTGACCGCGTTGGCCAGCGCGTTGAGGATGGGCCAGTCAGCGATCGCGTCCGACCCGTCCTTCATGGACTCTGTCTCACGGTTCGGGCTGGCCACGGAGCCGGAGTCCAGGTGGTCGCGACCGATGACGATCGGCGCCTTGACCTTGCCGCTCGCGACGAGGGCGTTGAACGCGAGCCCCGCCTTGGCGCGTTCGCCGTATCCGAGCCAGCAGATCCGCGACGGCAGCCCCTGGAAGGCGACCTGCTCACGGGCCTTGTCGAGCCAGTTGATGAGATGGGTGTCCTCGGGGAAGAGCTCCTTGAGGGCCTCATCGGTGGCGTAGATGTCCTCCGGGTCGCCGGACAGGGCGACCCAGCGAAATGGGCCCTTGCCCTCGCAGAACAGCGGCCG
>JAAZYN010000702.1 GCA_014239625.1 Myxococcales bacterium
CAGAGGGGGGCAGAGGGTGAATGTAAAGGTAGCTTGGATCGCTTATCCTCGGCACCATGAGGGGAACCGCTCGCCCTCCTCGTAGGATCCGAGAGTCCTAACTCGCCTGCTCGACCGGACGGACCTGCTCCGTCCGCGATCCCAATGACAACCAGGAGATCACTCATGGCTATGCAGCCCTCGATCGCGCCCCGCGGCCTGCGGGCGACACTCGTCGCCGCGGCCCTTTTCGTCCCTTTGGCCGGAGTCGGCTTCACCTCGCCGCAGAACATCCAGCCGCGCCCCAACCTGGGCCCAGGGGAGACCAATCAGCGACCACAGACGGGGGAGCCCGGGGTCAGCATCACGACACAGGACCTGACCACGCCCCTGGTCCCGACCGGCCTGGCGCGGGCGCTCGTCGGTGAAGATGTAATCGTGAGCAACGTGGTCTTCAATGGTGCCGACGTGGCGGCTGGCAAGTTCCAGGGGGGGACGGGCATCATCGGCTTCGAAGAGGGAATCATTCTGAGTTCCGGGAACATCTCTTCGGTCGAGGGGCCTCTGAATCAACTGGACGACGTCTCGACCAACAACGGTTTCCCCGGCGATGCGGACCTCGCAGCTCTCGTCCCCGGCTTCACCCTCTACGACGCCACGGTGCTCGAGTTCGACTTCGAGTGCGAGACACTCCAGGAGGTCTCCTTCCAGTTCGTCTTCAGCTCGGACGAGTACAACGAGTACGTCTTCAGCCCCTTCAACGACGTCTTCGCTTTCTTCCTCAATGGGAACAACATCGCCCTCGTCCCCGGCGCTGGCGTACCCGTCGCGATCGACAACGTCAACTGCGGGGATCCCTACGACCCTCCCTTGGGAGGGAACAACTGCAGCCAGTTCATCAACAACGACTGCAGTGACCTCGGCGGTTTCCCGTGTAGCGCTGTCTCCACGGAGATGGACGGCCTGACCCTGGTCTTCACCGCCACGGGGAGCCTCAACCCGGGCGTGAACCACATCAAGCTCGCCATCGCCGACGCCGGTGACGAGGTCTACGACTCGAACGTCCTGATCCGGGGCGAGAGCTTCGACTGCGGCGCCCTGACGGGCCCGGTCTTCGATCCGCCCACGCCCTGCGGAGAGACCCTCACGGCCAGCGTGGGGACGCCCCTCACCTACGACGTGGTGGCCCTCGCCACCAACGGGCTGGGCGACGCCGCGGTCGTGCTCGATGCGACGGGGGTGCCCGCCGGCGCGACTCACACCCCCGCCTTGCCCCTGGGCCCCGTGCAGACCGCCGTGACCACCTTCCAGTGGACGCCGACCAACGCGGACATCGGGACCCACGTCGTCACCTACACGGTCGTCGATCAGCTCGGTGCCTCCGATGTGTGCACGGTCACGATCGAGGTGGCCGAGTGCTTCCTGGTCATCGGCATGGGAACCGAGCCCTGGAACGGTGCGCTCTTCGACATGGGCGGGCACGTCTTCCAGACCCAGCTGGGGACCGTGGCGGCCTGGTATCCGGTGAGCACCACCGAACTCGTGCACCTGCCGATCCCCTCCTCGAACTCGAACGGGCCCCAGGTGGCCTCCTACACCTTCACTGCCCAGGTGTTGATGTACAACCCGGAGGTGTTCCCCACCAACCCGGATCAGTGGAGCAAGCCGCTCCTCGTCAGGGTGGGGCCCGACGGCAACGTGGCGAGTCGAGCCCAGGGGCACAGCAACGGCATCTTCATGGTGGCCGAGACCACGCAGGACGCCCAGGGTCAGCACTGGCTGAGGTTCCCCTTCTCGATCGCCGGTCAGTAGGCGAGCCGAGGGCCGGCTGGGAGTACGACTCGGCCCGCCGCAGACACGAAGCCGCGCTCCTCGGGGCGCGGCTTTGTCGTCGATGGTCAACCCCGCTCGGTCACCTCGATCATCGCCTCGAGGGCGGCACGCGCCTCGCGGATCAGCTGCTCGCGCTCCGCGGGCTCCAGTCGGTCCCGCTCACCCGTGATCTCGTCCACCGCGTCCCCGGCCTGTACGCGGTTGAGGTCCGGTGCCTCGCCCTTGCGCAGGAGGTCCAACAGCCCCGCCAGGTGCGGCGGGTCGTTGCGGCTCATCGTCGCGCAGCCGCAGCCGGCGCTCTCGGTTCCGGGGATCTCGGCCAGGTGCATGACCTCGACGCCGCGCTGGCGTCCCTGCTCGCGCACGTTGCGGACGAAGTGGCCCTCGGTACCGACGGCGATCTTCGCGCCCTTCGGCGCCTTCACCACCGCCTTCCACAGGTAGTCGGTCGAGCCCACGCCGTCGGCGGCCTGCACGGCCTCCTGGGGAGACTCGGGGTGGATCAGGACCTGCCAGCCGCGCTCGTGCCACCAGTCCACCTGCTCGCGGGTGAAGATGGTGTGCACGCCGCAGAAGGAACCCCACAGGATCATCTCGGCCGCGTCGAGGGCGGCGAGTCCACCGTCGACCGTGCTGTCGTCGACCGCGAAGGCCCCGTCGGGCCCTCGGGCGAGGCGCCAGTGCTCAAGGAGCTGTGCGCGGAGCTGGACGGCTTCAGCCTGCATGCGGCTGTGCGGGTCCCCGCGGGCGAGCGCTCTCGACTCGAGCATCTCTGTCGCTACGTGTCCCGTCCGGCACTCTCGAGCAAGCGGCTCTCCATCTCGCCCACGGGCAAGGTGATCCACGAGCTGCGCGCGCCCTTCCGCGATGGAACAACGCACTTCGTGTTCGACCCGCTGGTGTTCATCGAGCGCCTGGCTGCGCTGGTGCCGCCGCCGCGGATGCACCAGCTGACCTA
>JAAZYN010000703.1 GCA_014239625.1 Myxococcales bacterium
GCCAACGCCGGCAACGGCTTTTATCTGCAGAAAGAGCAGGACGGCCCCGGGCTCGCGTCGGGGGACACCTCGGCCTGGGTCTCTGGGGCGTCTGGATCAGCGCTGACGTCTGGCGACGTGTCGCCGTCCTGGGCGCTCACGTCTGGGCTACCGATCCCAATGTCGGTGTTCTGTTCGGTGGTTTCTGGGCAGCCGGTGAGCATCCAGACAGCGAGCAACGCGCCGAAAGTCTTCATATGCATGGTCTCCTGGTTCGTTCGCGGCGCGGACCATACGGATCACCCTCTGTTCGAGCAACATACAACCGCCAAACCCACCTCAGCAGCTCGTGCGCGTTCACCTCGGCGAAGCCCCGCCCGAGGGCCTCGCCGGGGTCACCCATCAGAACTCGATCTCGGCGACGGTGAAGGACTCTTTGTTCTCGGTGAGTCGTAGCGTCACCGAGCGACGCTTCTCGTTGGGGCGGCCGAAGTTGGTGTACACGTCGACCTGGAGCGTGACGGCTCCCGTCAACTTGGCGGCGGATGAGCCGAAGAACTTGGTCTTGATGGTGTACATCCCCTTCATCGCTTTGCGCAGCGCGTAGACTTCCGGCCCGTATCCGCGGGTGAAGTCGCGACTCACCAGCCCGCCGATGCGCGTGCGGTTGTGCCCGTAGTAAGCCTCCTCGCCGCTGGGTTCGACGACGTGGAGGTCCATGTCCGTCAGGTCGGCGTCCCACGACATGACGATACGAATATCCATGTCGAGCTGCGAGATGAGGCGCTCGTCCAGGCCATGGGTCTCTACGCCAGCCCTCTTTGCGGCTGGCCAGATGTTGTTGAGCTCGGTCAGCGCGATGACCTCGATCTCGTTGAAGCGGCTCCACTTCTGCATGACGACTCGGCCCAACAGCTCCAACGCCGAAGCGTAGTCCGCCGCTCGGGCCTGTTTGTCGGTCGCCTTCGCGGCGCGGCGCGCCAACACCAGGGCGAGGTCACGGTAGCTCTGGGGTTCTTCCGGGCGCAGCTCTTTGGCTCGCGCGAACAGACCGGCCGCGTAATCAAGCTCGTCGACCTGCGCGAGGCGATGCGCCAGCACCCGAATCAAGGCTGCGTTCTCCAGCTCCAGCTCGGCGATGCTGGACAGGATCCGCAGCGCGAGCCCCTTTCTTCCCTGCTCTCGGAAGTAGTCGGAGACGTCCAGGAAGAAGGACGGCGCCGAGCCAAAGGACTTGCGTTGGGTGATGTAGGCGGCGTAGCGCGCATCCTTTCCGGCAGCCTTGATCGCTCGCAGATAGGGGGTGTCCGGCGTCCAGGGCTTCATCGCGACGCCCGGCTCGGGCTGCGAGCGGCGGGCGGACTTCGCGACGCTCTTCTCTTCGGATTGTCGAGGTTCCGCCGAAGCTCTCGCTCGGGCTGGCCGCGCTGTCGATGCGCTCGGGCTCCGGTCCATCGACGCCCTCTCTTTCTTCTTCCGACGCTCGACGCGGTAGTTCTTCGGGTAGGTGAACGTCGTGCTCCACCACTTCTTGCGCGCCTGCCAGAGCCTCACGATCAGCTCAAGCTTGCTGGAGGCGGCTTTGCTCGCCGCGGTATCCAGCCGCTCGACGGTCGCGTCGTACTGCGTGCGCATATCCGCCAAGGTCTTTGGCGGGCGAATACGATGGGTGACGTACTGGCCGAGGGACTCCAGCACTATCAGTGAGGTGCCTGGGGTGACGATCCCGTAGCGCTTGCCGATCCGCGTCATCTCCGGGCCGTTTGCTTCCGGGAACACCAACAGGTCGTCGAGATGGCGCTGCGCCCAGTAGCGTCGAAGGATCTGACCGTCCACCGCGTCCGCGCCCTTCACGGTGAAGGTACGTGTGCTCATCACCTGGTCGCCGACGCCATATTTCAACGTCACCTTGGCTTCGGGGCTCTGCAGCATGCCGGCCAGGGTGAAGACCCCCAACACCGGCTGCTTGAGCTGCGGATACGTCTGTTGCACCTCGCCGCCGGTGACCGCCGCCCCCAAGAACTGGTAGACCGCCCGCCCGACGCTGTCGAGGGCCGTCGACGGGTCCACCTTCAGCAGGTTCAGATAGGCGCCTCCACTCTGCGTCGCGACGTGACGCAGCAAGGCGTGGTTCGCCGTCGCGCTGCTGTTGATGACCCAGGTGGGCGCACTCAACGCCCCCGGCGCCTCCTCTCCGAAGTTCGACACCCCGTCGGTGAACAGCAGGTTGAGGTCCCGCTGACCAGCGCCACGTTCATGGCCCACAGCGCCCAGCTGCGTGCCGCCGTCGTACACCGTGGAGCGGACGCGCTTGATCAGGCCGTCGAGCTTGGCGGGGAGGCGCCAGGTGCCGACCATCGTGGGCCTGTCACGCAACAGCACCAGCTCCACCGTCGCCGCCCCGTCGAGGCGGCTTAGGTAGGTCTCGAGCAGGTCGATCTCCGGCGTCAAGTCGCGGCCCGCCCGTGACAGGGACGCGTCCCAGTAGACGCCGATCCGCTTGGGCGCCAATCGCCGCAGGGCGGGCGCGTTGATGCGGGTGTCGACGACGGCGAAGTAGGTCTTGCCATCCGCGGCGCGCTCCACGCGCACCGGGGACCGCTGCAGCGACGGGAGGTGGACCTTGAGGTCGCGGGTGATCGTCGCGTCGCGGACCTTCGTCTGCGCGACATAGCTGTCCTGCGCGGCTGATTTGAAGGCGAAGCCACGGGGACCGCCTTCGACCTTCAACGGCGCGCTCGTCGTCTTGACCACCTCGACCATGAGAGACA
>JAAZYN010000704.1 GCA_014239625.1 Myxococcales bacterium
CTGTGTTGGTCATCCTGTTTGGCCTGTTGGTCTGGGTGATGCGCAAGCGCAGCCGGCAGCGGGTCGCCTATCTGGCGGGCTCGAAGAAGCCTTTTGGAATCTAGTCAGACCGAAAAGAGAGCAACATGAACAAGAACACCATTATTCTGTTCGTGGCCGTCGCGGTGTTGGCCATTGCGACCCTCCTCGCGACTCAAAAAGAAGAGGTCGCGGCGCCCAAGAAGATCGAGGTGCCCGGGTACGCGCCCAAGGCCGACCTGGATAAGCGGGCCAAGCAGGGGATCATGGACACCCCGGTCAACATCGACTACCCCATCGACGAGGTCATCTACACGTTCAAGGACACCACGGTGCGGATGGTGCGTGATGGCACCGGTAAAGACACGACCTGGCTGATCAAGGAGCCGGTCGATGCGGTCGCCGTGAAGTACCAGGTCGAAAAGATGATCAAGCTGTTCGAGACCGCCACGAGCTCGATCCAGCCCAAGACCATCAAGCCCAAAGACTTCGTGCGGTTCGATCTGGAGCCTGAGAGCCGCGTCGCCTTCACCCTCAAGCAGGGCGGCAACGTCTGGAACGGCGTGGACTTCGTCGTCGGCAAGGTGAGCCAGGGCGAAGGCGGCCCGCCGCCGGGCGGGGGACAGAAGCAGAGCGCCAACTCCGACACCTGGGTGCTCAAAAAGGGGGACGACACGACGGTGTACCGTATCGCTGGAAAGGACCTGCGCGCGCCCTTCGAGGTGTCCCTGTCGGACCTGCGAGACAAGAAGGTGCTGACGGCCAAGGCGACCGACCTGGTGAAGCTCGCGATCCAGGCGCCCGGTGGCGCGCCGAAGGTCGTGCTCACCGGCGACCGAAAAGAGGAGCCCAAGAAAAAGGACGCCAAGCCCGACGCCAAGCCGACCTTCAAGGTCACCTGGACGCTGACCGAGCCCGCCGGGGTCAAGGGTGACAAGAGCATCGACTCCATGGCGCGCAGCTTGGCCAACCTGCGAACCCGTGAGTTCGTGCCTGCGGACAAGGGCCCCGAGGGAGGGCTCGGTGCCGAGGTCTGGGCGCTCACCGGCACCACCCATGAGGGTAAGAGCTACACCGTCCATATCGCTGCGAAGGACGGCGTGGGTGAGGAAGACGATAAGGTGTGGGCGCAGGTCGCCGGCAAAAAAGAGTTCCTGAAGCTCGACAAGTACGGCGCCAAAAACCTGCGTAAATCACTGGCGGACCTCAAAGACAAGGCGCTCTTTGGATACCTCAAGGCCGAGGACATCACGATGCTCCAGACCGCTCCGCCGGGCGGCGGCAAGGTGCGCATCGAGAAGGGCGACGAGGGGTGGGCCTTCGTCGCGCCGACGCAAGACCCCAAGAAGGGGCCCGTGTGGACCGCGGACCCTGCGAGCGTGTTGCGGACCATCGCCACCGCGCGGTTGTCGCGGTTCGCGGCTGCCGGAGAGGTCCCGTCCGCCAACGGCGCGTTGGAGAAGCCAGAGTTCGTCGCCCAGCTGAGCGCCAAGGGCAAGACGTACCTGATCAAGGTGGGCCCCAAGATGGAGGAGGGCGACACCAAAAATCAGCGTTGGGCCCGCATGTACGACAACCCGGATCCCGCCGCGGCGGCGCCTGTGCCGTTTCTGATTCAGGACTTCACCGCGTCGCGGTTCCGCAAGACTGCCGCAGATCTGCGGCGCAAGACGCTGTTCAGCTTCGACGCCAAGGACGTGGCCAAGCTGACCGTGACCTGGCCCGATGGCGCGACCAAGGTCGACCTCCAAAGAGCCGCCGACGGTAAACTCGCCGCGGTGGGGCTGCCGCCGGGAAAGAAGACCAAAGCGTCGACCGTCACGACGATGAGCACCACCTTGGCCAAGCTGCGGGTCAAATCATTCCCCGAGGGCAAGAAACTCGCAGAGCTGGGGCTGGACAAGAAGTCGGCCTACGTCGTGACCGCTACGCTGGCCGACGGAAAGGCCATCGAGGTGCTGATCAGCGCCAAGACCGACGGGACCGACCCCTACGCGACGACCAACTTCGGGCCGCTGGCGGGCCAGCTGTTCACCCTGAATAAGTATCAGGTCGACAACCTCCAAAAAGAGCCGAAAGACCTGGCCGAGTAGCGCCTCCTAGACCGCTCAGCGTCGCCTGTCTGGGGCTCCGCTGACGGCTCGGTCGACCGGGCACGCCGCGATTGCTGTCGAGGGCTCTGCGTCCGCTGTGCTACACATCGAGCGTGGACACGGTGATCGTCATCACGGCACAGCCTCCGCGGGAGTCTGACGTCGTGCAAGCGCTGCGGCAGGCGAGCTTCAGGGTGCTGGCGCGGCGCTTCGATGACGACTCGGACGAGTTGACGCTGGATCGTCCTGACGTCGTCGTCGTGGATGTCCCCGACGACCGGCGCGTCGAGCCCGCGGTGCAGCCGGTCCTGGAGGCCATCCGGCTGGACCACACGCCGGTCCTGCTGGTCGTCGGTGCAGCTGGCCTCGCCGAGGCCTCGAGGCTCGCCGGCGTCGCCGACTTTGTCCTCAGGCCGCTGCGCGTCGAGGAGCTGGTGGAGAGGGTGCGCCGACCTTCGGCGTTGAGCGGGCGCGACTCCGATGAGAAGCTGAGGGTCGGGCGTCTGATCATCGACATCAAGGGGTATGAAGTCTCGGTGGAGGGCAGGCGGCTCGATCTGACGTACCAGGAGTTCGAGCTGCTCAAATTCCTGGCGTCCAATGCCGAACAGGCCTTCACGCGGGACCAGCTCCTCGCG
>JAAZYN010000705.1:0-983 GCA_014239625.1 Myxococcales bacterium
CAGGGCGCTCCATGGTGACCGCGAAGAGAAACCGAATCCACGTGACGTGCTCGTCGGTAGCGTAGATGTCGCGGATGAACTCCAGGCAGAGCGTGAGCAGATGGCGCAACGTCTCGATGCGGGGAAGGATCGGCACCGAGCTCATGGTCCGCGCCGAGTAGTGGGTAATGATCTGGCCGACGAGATCATCTTTGCTCGAAAAATAGTGGTACAGACTCGGCTGGCTCATCTCCAAGCGGCGAGCCAGCTCACGCAAGGACGCAGCCTTCAGGCCGCGCTCAGCGATGAGAGCCATCGCGGTGTCGAGCACCTGCTTGTGGCGATCCGATAGTTGCTGTGAAGTAGAACGGTTGACCATAGGCGGAGTCCGGGCAGAGCCTATCTATCGTTCGATAGACGACCCGTCCGGTCGGACTCTATCAACCGATAGGCCGCATTCAAGGGTAAAAGTGGGTTTCGCGACCTCCACATTGAAACGACACCGTCTCGGGGTCGGTGATGGCTGGGTGCTCGATGTCGCTGATGTAGCTCCACGGAGGGCGCCTGAAGGTGTCGTCATCTGCGGTCACGCGATGATGACCGACCGGCGGAGCCTGTTGCGCCGCGGTCGCCCTTGTCTGGCCGGGGCGCTTGCGTCCGCCGGCTTCCGCGTCTTGGTGCCGGATCTACGGGGACACGGGATGAGCGGGCCCACGCCGGCTGGAGGTGGACACTGGAGCTACGACGATCACGTCGAAGACGTCATCGCCCTGGTGAGCCTCGCCAACGACCTCGCACCCGACCTGCCCGTGGCGTTGGTCGGGCACAGCCTGTTCGGCCACGTGTCGCTGGCCTCCATGGGCCGCTACGCCCACGTCTCGGAGCGCGTCGCGGCGGTGGCGTTGTTGGCGGTGAACCTGTGGCATCCGACGGGCTGGGACGCTAACGGGAGCTTGAAGACGCGTGCCCTGAGGACCGCCACCATGCTGGGGACGCGGGCGCTG
>JAAZYN010000705.1:993-2748 GCA_014239625.1 Myxococcales bacterium
GCGCTGGGGCAACTCGTCGGCTACATCCCCTCCACCTGGAGCAGCGACAGGGCCATGGATGAGCCGGTCGACTATTGGGAGACGCTGGTGCAATCCACCCTGCGGGGGCGCTGGGCAGCCAACGATGGGTTCGACTACCGGACGGCGTTGAGCGCGATCCGTCAGCCGGTGCTCCACGTCATCAGCGACGGCGACACCATCGCGGGAGAGCCCAGCGAGGCGATCGCCTTCCTCTCGCCGCTGCGCGACCGCACGGTCTGGCATCTGGGGCCGGCCCATCCCGAGCCCTGGCGAACCCTGAAGCCAACGCACATGGGGCTGGTCACCCACCCCCAGAGCGAACCGATATGGGACGCCGTGGCCGCGTGGCTGAGAGAGACCCTGGCGCGAGCGGACTGAACCGGGGATGATGCGGCTATGATGAGCCCTGCTCGACGCCTGCTCGACGCTGCTGGAGACCGGGTCGCCCGAACCCTGGGCGCAGCGGTGGACGAAGCGTTCGTCCGCCGGGCCTTTCAGAGCCCGACCCTGACCGTCACCGACGACATGCGGCGGGAGATCGCGCACCGCCTGCATGAAGCCAGGCGCTTTTACTCGGACCAGCGGCTGTTCGGCCCGGTCGATGCGGCGCACTTCAGCGCCGAGCGCGAGGTGCGCTCGCTGAGCGGCGGCCGCGTCGTCGACGTTGAGTTTCAGTCCCCATGCGCTGGGCGCCACCAGGAGTTCAAGGCGACCCTGGCGAAGATCCCGCAGGTGCAGCGTGTTCGAGCGCGCTGGTTTCGCCACGATCGGCCCGCCCCTGCGGTCATCATGCTTCACGGCTGGGGCATGGGCATCGCGCGCGTGGACAGCCGAGCCTTCGCCGCGCACGCGTTGTACAAGCGTGGAGTGGACCTGCTGCTCATCCCCGCCCCGTTTCACGGCGCCCGGCTGCCATCCGGGCGACGCAGGCCGATGTTCCCCACAGCGCGGCCCGTGCGCGCCTGTGAGGGCTTCGCCATGTGGTTGGCCGACACTCGCGCCGCGAGCAAGACATTGCGGGACCGCGGCGCCCCGCGGGTCGGCGTGGCCGGCATGTCGATGGGGGGCTTTGCTTCGGCGCTGCTGGCCACGGTGGCCGACGATCTCGACTTTGTCATCCCCATGATGCCCTTCGCCAGTCTGCCTCAGCTGATGTGGGATCAGGCGCGGCACACCCGCGCGTTGGACCAGGCCGACCGCCTCGGGATCGACGAGGAGACCTTCGTCAGCGCCTTCGAGATCATCGCGCCACTGAAGCGACGGCTGACCATCCCGCCGGAGCGCATACACATCTTCAGCGGCCGGTACGACCGCGTGACACCTGCGGCCCATGGCCAGGCGCTCGCCGCGCACTTCGGCTGCCAATACTCGGAGCTTCGGGCGAGCCATCTGGTGCAGCTGGGGCGGCGCCAGGTGTTCCGCGAGATCTTGCGGCGCGCCTCGTAGCGCCCCTCGCGGCCCCCTCGGAGGCGTCTCGACGCGCCCTGGCACACGGTGCGTGGGGGTGCCACCACCCCATGCGACGCAGGGGCGTTCCTAGCAATAGCTCGTGTCCCGAGTGGACACTACGCTGACATGACCCTGGCTTGTTTGGCCCGTACCGGCGTTGAACGGTTTGATGTGACCCGCGCCAGCCCTGCACCCTCGCGCCTCGGCACGAACCAAACCGCTGGCGGTCGAACCCGGATGTTTCATGGCCCTTCGGCTGCAACCGGCGGATCCGCAGCGCTGACG
>JAAZYN010000706.1 GCA_014239625.1 Myxococcales bacterium
CCTTTACTTTCTCATTCGCCCCCCCCGCCCCCGCTGGGGGAGCCAGCGCCGCCCTGCGGGCGCCCACTCCGCTCCTCCCTCGGCATTGGGGCTAGCCCGGATTGTTCATGGTGAAGGTTCGGTCGCCGCGGGTTCAGCAGGCGCCTTCGCGCATCCTGTAAAAGCCAGCATCAGCAGGAGGTGTCTGAGATCTTTGCAGCTCATCTCTCTCGCCGGCCTGAGCTATGGCGACTCGAGACACCTCCGCGCAGGGGCGCGGGTGTGAGTTTCAGCGGCACGTTACGCCTGTGGGTGCTGGATTCGGAAGAAACCAGCGGCGGCCACCGCGCCGAGGAGTGGCCCGACGACAGGGAGCCACAGGTCGCCGAAGTCGCCGGTCCCCATCGTCGCGTTGACCAGGATGCCCCCGAGCCCGACGGCGGGGTTGTACGCCGCTCCGCTGATGGCGTCTCCGGCAAAGATGGAGCCCGCGACCGTGAACCCGATGGCGATGCCGTAGTACGAGTTGGAGGCGTTCACTTCGAGCGTCGCGACGTTGAGAATCACGATGACCAGCAGGAACGTGTGGAGGACTTCGTTGGCGAGCGCAGGCATCGCGCTGTAGCCCGCGCCGATGCCTGGCGCGAAGGTGTCGCCGACCAGCAGATAGGCCACCAGAGCGCCAGCGACGGCGCCCAGAAGCTGTGCAGCGATGTAGGGCAAGACGTCAGCGCGGTCACAGCGTCCGCGGATCAAGACGGCGACGGTCACGGCAGGATTATAGTGGGCGCCCGATGCGTGGAAGCCCATGTAGACCAAGGCCGTCAGCGCCAGCCCGATGGCGATGGGCGACAAGGCTCCCGCCAGATGTACCGAGCAGCCGATGGCCAGCACGAGAAAGAAGGTGCCGACGAACTCTGTGGCGTACTTGCTCACACTGCTGTCCTCCGCAAGAGCGCTAGAGTAGCTTGGTCGCCTCGGCGTGGCGCGCGATGCCGAAGGCGCGGTCGCCGACCTCTTCGAGCTCCTGGAAGATATTGAGCAGGCGCATGCCCGGGAGCATGTGATCGCCCGCTTTCACGCGCTCCATGTGTTTTTCGCGCAGCTCGTCGCGGAACGTGTTGATGTCATTCTCGATGGAGTAGGTCTCTTCCATCGTCGCCTCGCCGGCCAGGTACTTGCCCAGATTGTCTAGCGATTTGTCGACCAGCGAGGCCAACTTCTCGATGTCGGCGATGCCCCGCGGGTCGATCCGATCTTCGGCCTCGTGGTTGCGGACGGCCATGTGGACCAAGCGCTCGCAGTGATCACCGATCCGTTCCAGTCGGTGTGTGTTGAGCACCATCTCACCGATCTGACGGGCGGCAGTGGCCGACGTGGCGGCGCGGGCAGTGCGCGTCAACACATCGGTGATCTCGCGCTCGAGCTGATCGACTTTGTCTTCGGTCTTGAGGGTGTCTTCGACCGCCGAGCCCAGGTGGGCGTCGGGCTGTAACAGGATGTTGATAGCCCCGCGGTACATCCGCTGCACCTCCTGGGTCATGTGCTGCATCTCTCGGCCAGCCTGCACGAGCAGCAGCTCGGGAGTCTGGACGAGTGACGAAGAGATGAACTTCGACGCGAACCGCTCTGGCCCTTCGCTGGGCTCTTGGACCCAGCGGACCACGAGCTCGCTGAGCTTGGTAAGGAAGGGCAGCGCGAGCAGGGTGTTGGCCACGTTGAACAGGGTGTGCAACGCGGCGAGGTGGGCCTCCGCGTTGCCGCCGGCGCTCGTGGGGTCGCCGGGCACGATGCTGTCGACCAGGGGGAGCAGGGCTACATCCAGCAGCGCCAACGCCCAGATCACGCCAACCACGTTGAAGATGAAGTGGGCCCGCGCTGCGCGCTTGGCGGTCACCGAGGTGCCGATGGCGGCGATGTTCGCCGTGGCCGTGGTGCCGATGTTCTCGCCGAGGATCATCGCCGCCGCCGCCTCGTAGGGGACGACGCCCTGGGCGACGAGGGTGAGCGTGAGCGCCATGGTCGCCGAGCTCGACTGGAGCGCCACCGTCAGGAGCGTCCCGACGAGCACGAACAGGAGGTGGGAGGCCAAACCCATGTCGTTCAGCGAGGCGAGCCACATCAGCTCGTCGCCCTGGACCTTGGGGATCTGAGTCTTCATCAGCGCCAGGCCCAGGAACAGCAGCCCAAAGCCGACGAAGGTCTCACCCAACTGTCGGGGACGGGCGCCGCGCACGAAGCTCAGGACAAACCCGATACCGATGACCGGCAACGCGAAGTTGGTGATCTTGACCTTGAAGCCGAGCAGCGCGACCAACCACCCGGTGATCGTCGTGCCGATGTTGGCGCCGAAGATGACGCCGATGGCCTGTTTGAGCTCGAGCAAGCGGGCGTTGACGAACCCGACGACCATCACGGTCGTGGCGGAGCTCGATTGGACGACGCAGGTGATAACGAACCCAGAGAGCACGCCCTTGACGCGGTTGGACGTCACCCGCTCGAGCAACGACTTGAGCCGTGCCCCAGCGACCTTCTGCAGCCCCTCCGACATGAGCTTCATGCCGAAGAGGAAGACGCCGAGGGCCCCCAGAAGCTTTACTGCGATGATGACTTCGGTCACGCCGATACTCCATTCCGGCAGACACCCCTCGACGCGTCCGTAAAAACTGAACCGGCCAGGAGGGGGCGGGGCGCAACCTGGCACCACTGCCTCTGGATCGCAACCTCGAAAACCAAAGGGCTCGAAACGCCGC
>JAAZYN010000707.1 GCA_014239625.1 Myxococcales bacterium
AATCAAGGAGGAGAAGATCGAGCAGGCGGACAAGAAGCTCCGGTTCCTGCGCTCGGCGCTCAACCGGCTTGAGAAAGCCCAGAAGACGGTAGGCGACCACGCCGAGCTCGAGGAGGCGATCAAGGACGCGGTGGCCCGGTCCTGGCATCGCGTCCGCCACCGCATCCTGCCCGGGATGCTGCGCTGGACCATGGAGGTGTTCCGGTTGGGCCTGGAGCTGCTCGAAAGAGCGCTCTATCGGGTCGGCGAGTTCCTGCGATTTCGCAAGGGAGACGCTCCCGTCACGGTGGCGGTCAAGTCCGTCAGCGCGCTCATCTGGGGCGCGCTCACGTACGTCATCCGCTTCTACGTGAACCTCTTGATCGAGCCACAGGTCAACCCGATCAAACACTTCCCGGTAGTCACGGTGGCCCACAAGCTCATGATCCCGGCCCTGCCGGAGCTCGGCAGGATGATGCTGGCGACCACCGAGCCCGTCATGGGCACGGTCATGGGCGCGCTGTTCACCGGGACGACCATCTTCTTGCTCCCTGGCGTCGCCGGCTTTTTGGTGTGGGAGTTCAAAGAGAACTGGAAGCTGTACCGGGCCAACCGGCCGGCCTCCATCGAGCCGAGCATCATCGGACACCACTCGGAGACGATGGCACGCCTGATGCGACCGGGGTTTCACTCGGGGACGCTCCCGAAGCTGTATTCGAAGCTCCGACAGAGCCGCCGCTCCTACCGACCCAAAGGCGCCCTCCGCGCGCGCCACGGCCTGGTCGAGGTGCAGCACGCGGTGCGCCGCTTCATCGACCGAGAGCTGCTCGCGCTGCTCCAGGCCACCACGACCTGGGGCGACCTTCCGGTCCGAACGGGGGAGATCCGGCTGGGCTCCAACATGGTGCGGGTCGAGCTCCAGGCTCCGTCCCTGACGGATTGGCGTTCGGTGGTGCTGGCGTTCGAGGAGCAGTCCGGCTGGCTGGTCTCGGGGGTGGGCCGAAGGGGTTGGCTCGATGCCCTCCGCCCGGCGCAACGCAAGGTCTTCGGGCTGGCGCTGACGGGCTTGTACAAGCGCGCCGGGGTGGACATCGTCCGCGAGCAGATCGTCGAGACCCTGGGCGACGTTCAGGCCTACGACGTGGCTGACGATGGCTTGGTGGTCTGGCCTGGGCCGGGTTACGCCCATCGCGAGCTGCGGCCGCTCGACAGGGCGAATGCAGCTGAGCTGCTCTTGTCGACGCGCCGCCTGCCGTGGGACCGTTGGGAGACGCTGCTCGAGGCCGAGCGGGGCGGTGAGTCACCACCGCCAGAGGTGCTCGGCGCGGTCCTCTCGGCAGCTCGCGGCTGACACCCTCGTCCCAACCGCGTGTCGCTCACCTCGCGGGTCGGAGCGAGCGCCAGGTCCAGCGAGTCTGGCCCCAGCTCCTCGTGCTCTTCGACGAGGTCGCACCGACAACGGCTCCACGTCCACGCCGCGAGGTCGAGCCAGCGGGCTTCAACCGAAGCGCACGTGCAGCCGAAATCTGCCGGACGGCGAGCGTCGAACCAACCCGAGCAAGGCGAGCAGTATCCAGGTCCAGCCGGTGGTCGGGCCCGTAGAGCCACCCGCGCACCCGTCGCTCACACCGTTGGCTTCGGTACCTGACGCGGGCTCCGGCCCCGGCTCCGGCCCCAACTCCAGCGCGGGCTCCACCTCAAGCTCCGGCCCCAACTCCAGGCCCGGCGCTGGTTCCGGCGCTGGTTCCGGCGCTGGCTCCGGCGCTGACTCCGGCGCGAGCTCCGGCGCTGGCTCGGGCACCGCCTCCGTGAGAGCTTCGGGCTCGGGATCGGGGTTCGGATCGGGCTCGGGCTCGGGGTTCGGATCGGGCTGCGGAACGAGTCCGGTGACACTGAAGGTCAGCACGTCGTCGGTGGGTCCCCCGGCGTCCGCGAACCAGGTCACCGCCTCGGCGACGAATCCGAAGGTGTCGACAATCGTCCCCGGGGTTGCCGCAACGGTCAGATCCACGGGCAGGACGACAGAAGCGCCAGGAGCCACGCCGACCGGGTTCGCCACGACTCGGTTGGGGCCGATCCAGGCTGGCGCGACCAGCTCGCTCGCGTGATCGCGCGGATGGGTCGTGCCGATCCTCACGACTCCGGCGGGCCAGGTCGTGGTGCCGGTGTTCTTCACCTCGACCCAGCCGCTGGCGATCGTCGAGACCTCGGCCGTCACGGTCGTCCCGCTCCCGCTGAACCCGCCAACCCCGACCACCTCCGCCCGCCACTCCGGCGGCGGCGCGGCTGTCACGGCGAACCAGAACGTGCCCTCGGCCGGCCCCCAGCTGCCCGACAGCCAGGCCACCCCCTCCTGGACGATATCCACGGATTGGGTGGTGGTTCCGGCTGTGTTCGGTGCCTGAACGATGAACTCATAGCGGCCCACCTCACCCGGTGGAGTCGTGGCGTCGACCGCCACCATCCGGGTGGGGGACACCCAGGAGCTGTGCGCCACCGGGCTGGCGACATCTTTCGGCGTCGGTGCCAGATGGTTTGCGCCCACCCATGTCTCGGTGCCGGTGTTCTCGAAATCCAGGTAGATGCTGGCTGTCTGGCCGAATTCCAGAGTGATCGATGTCGCGCCGCCAGCGTCCACGAACCCGCCCCCGACGTAGTTGGCCGAGTAGCCGGTGGGACACTGTGGGGTCAGCCCGCCGCCGCTAGCGAACACCCCGAGATGATTGGCGACCGTACGCTCGGAGTTGTTC
>JAAZYN010000708.1 GCA_014239625.1 Myxococcales bacterium
TGATGGAGCAGGAGATGGAGCGCAGCCTCCTCGGCGAGCTCCTCGCGCGCCCGGAGGCGAGCGAGATCACCATCGGCCCGCTGGACGCGGCGCAGCGCCGAGAGCTGGTGGGGGGGCTGCTCCGGCTGTCTGGCGATCTGGCCAACCGCGTCGCGGTTCGCACCGACGGCAACCCGCTGTTCGCCGTCCAGCTGGTGGGTGATTGGGTGCAGCGGGGAGTACTCGAGGTGGGCCGTGACGGCTTCGTGCTGAGCCCCACCCATCGCGAAGATCTACCCGACGATATCCACTCTGTGTGGCGGGCGCGGCTCGTGCGGCTGCTCACGGGCCTGCCCGACGCCATCGCGCCGATCATCGAGATCGCCGCAGCCCTCGGACAACGCGTCGACCCGTGGGAGTGGCACATCGCCGCGACCGAGTCCCTGGATGTCGGTCGTGCGCTCTCCCACGGCCCTGGCGCCCACCGTCTGGCAAACCTGGAGCCGATCGCGCTGCAGGCGCTGACGGACTCGCACCTGATCACGCGCGCCCCGGACGACACCTGGAGCTTCGTTCACGGGATGCTACGCGAGAGCGTCGAGCGGGCGGCTCGTGAGGGTGGACGCTGGGCCCGACACCATGAGGCGTGCGCTGCCATGTTGGGCAAGTGTTACCCGCTCGGCGGCCGCGGCGTGTCCGAACGCCTCGGCCGACACTTCGTGGGCGCGAATCGACCCGACGAAGCCATCGAGCCCCTGCTGATCGCCGCCATGGAGCGACGGGAGTCGAGCGAATTTGGAGCGGCTCAGGCGCTGCTCTGGCTGCGTGAACGTGCGCTGGTGGACGCCGAAGTGCCCCAAAGCCATTCAGCGTGGGGTCAAGGCTGGGTGCTGCGGTGCAAGTTGGACGAGGACCGCAATCAGCTGGACGAGGCGCTCCGCTGGGCCCAGAGCACTCGAACTCAAGCCGAACGATGGGGATGGCGCAAGGTGACCGCCGACGCCCTCTGCGTCATGGGCACCATCTTCAGCCGCCGCGGTCAACAGCTCGAGGCGAGCGAGTCCTTTCTGGAAGCCAAGCTCGCGTACACCGACGTCGACGACAAACCAGGCGTCGCGCAGTGCCTCCGCGGACTCGGCACGGCCGCCGCCCTGGCAGGAAAATTCGACGATGGAAGGCGCCTGCTTAGCAAGGCGCAGCAGCTCTTCGAGAAACACCAGCGGCTGTTCGAGGTGGTGCATTGCATGCGCGCCCAGGCGAATCTGGCCTGGACTCAGGGCCAACCGGCGCGCGCTGGGGCGCTCTATCAGCAGACCCTGGGTATGGCCGAACAGATCGGCGACCGCCTCGGAGCCAACTTGTGCCTGACCGGATTGGGCGAGGTCGCCCGAGCCGCCGGCAGACTGGACGAGGCGGAGCAGCTGTATCGCCAAGCGATCGCTACGCTGAAGCAACTCGACAGCGGGTGGGAATATTATCAGAGCCACCTGGCGTTGGTGCTGCTGGCGCGCGGAGCCTATCGGGAGGCCTGGCGATTACTGCAACGCGTCGAGATGCTTACCGAACAGCAGGGACAACTGGGAATCCTGGGTTGCATACAGATGGCGCTGACCGCATGCGCCGCCGGCGTCGAGGACTGGAGCGCCCACGACGCCTATCAGGCTCGGGCCACGGATCTGCTTCGCGCGACCGGGACCATCGAGCCAGATGTCGCATGGTGCGCAGAGTTGGCTGCCGACCTCGCCGCCAAGAGTCAACAGGACGACCGCGCGCGTCGGTCTCTCGTGCTGGCGCTGCACCAATTCGAGACCTTGAGATCGCGCCCCGGCTTGGACAGAGTGCGGTCGGAGCTCCAACGACTGCACGAGCGGCGTGGGGGAGGTGGTCCGTGAAGATCCGTACCCTGCCCGAGTCTCACCCCCCAGGAGCAACACCGCTCGACTTCAGGCTGCGTCAGCCCGCCACCATCGGACCCTTCGATATCCATGCTCGGATCGGCCTCGGAGGGATGGGCGAGGTGTGGCGTGGAAAGCACCGAGCCCAGGGGCTACCTGTGGCGGTCAAGGTGCTCAATGGCTTCGCGTCACGGGATGCGCCTTCGGTGACGGCGTTCAGCAATGAGGTGCGCGCGGTCGCGGGGTTTGACCACCCCAACATCATCACCGTCTTCGACTACGGGAAGATCAGCGCCGAGGCCGAGGCGAAGAGCTATGGCAAGGTCCAGGCAGGAAACCCGTACCTCGTCATGGAGCTAGCCTCTGGTGGGTGGCTGGACTCGACCATCGTCCAGCTGCGGTGGGCGGAGATCCAGCGCCTGCTGACCTCGCTGCTGGACGCGCTGGCTCACGCCCACGCGCGCGGCGTGGTCCACCGGGATCTCAAACCCGAGAACGTGTTGCTGCCGAGCCGAGGGGCGGACTGGTCTCTGCTCAAGGTCACCGACTTTGGGATCGCCCACGCGATCGAGTGGCTCGATCCCGAAGCGGCCACAGACCCGATGAGCGGAGCGGGCACCCCTCATTACATGGCCCCCGAGCAGATTTATTGCCGCTGGCGTGACCAGGGGCCTTGGACCGATCTCTACGCCATTGGCTGCCTCGCCTGGGAGATGGTGTGCGGGTTGCCGCCCTTCGATTTCAACGACCTCGACCAGGTCGTCGACGCCCAGCTGACCCAACCGCCGCCACCCCTGAAGGCGCGCATCGAGGTCCCGGAGGGTCTGGAAGCGTGGCTCAACCGGTTGTTGGCA
>JAAZYN010000709.1 GCA_014239625.1 Myxococcales bacterium
GCCGCAGGGGCGTGGACCCGATGGTAGTCGGGAGGTGACAGGTACAGGGTCGCATACGTTCCACCCTCGTAGCGCGCCGCGTCGTCCGCCGAGGCGAGGAGCTCGGCGAGGCGGTAGGAGCGGCGCTTGACCGGCAAGAGGAGCCCCTGGGTCACCGCCCCGAAAGCCCCGACCCTGCCGTCCACCGGGGAGACCAACACGCCCTGGGCGGGGTCCGTGGGGCGCAGCCCGGGGCGGAGCTGGCGGGTGAACAGCTGCTCGAGGGTCTCGAAGGCGTCGAGGGGTCTCTCGGACTCCGACATGTCGAAGCCGAGCCCGACCGCGTAACGGCGCATCAGCCAGCGGACGAACCAGCGCGGACGACGCCACCTGGCCACCCACCCCCAGAATCGAGAGATGAGCGTGGTCGGTAGCATCCAGACGAGCCGCGCCAGAGCGCGGGCCGCGGTCACGCCGCTTCGTCCGGCGACCAGACGGTGACGACCGGTCCGGCTTCGATAGTGATCGTCGTGGGCTCGGCGAGGGGCTCGAACAGCTCCCCGTCGAGCATGTAGCCAGACGAGGTGTGCAGCTCCAGCGTCTTGCCATGACCGCGGAAGTGATTCTCGCCGGTGTAGCTTCCACGCACCAGGCCCCAAGTGACCCCCAGCGCCTCCCGCGGCGTCATGCTGTTGATGAGGAGCGCGAAGCTCTCCACCTCAGGGGGCTCGGGTTCGGGCATCGGGCGCAGGAACAGCGGAGCGACGCGGATCGCGGTGCTCACCACGCCCAGGTAGCGCTCGGCGTCGAGGGTCTCCCCGTCGACCGTGACCGAGCCCGAGATGGGCTGCCAGACCTGACGCGCCGTCTTGCTGCCGACCATCGCACCCACGGTCAGCCCCACCGCCTGCTTGGCGGAGTTGAACCAGGTCGAGCCGCCCGTCTCTGCGATCCGCTGAGCGTATCCGTGCAGCAGCCCGGCACCAAACACGAACCCCAGCCTGTTGATGCCGCGGGCTGGGTCCGTCACCTTTATCGGTCGCACCGAGCGCACGTTGACCCGTCCACCGCTGCGCAGGCGCTCGACGAGCTGGCGCAGGGTGTTGGGATAGGACCTGCCGGCGCCCAAGGTCTTGGCGGTGGTGTTCAAGCTGCCGCCGCGCATGGGGATGAGCACCGGCAGCGGCCCCGACCAGCTCCGCCGCAGCTCGGACAAGACGATCCCGAGCGTCCCGTCGCCGCCGAGGACCCCCAGGTAGCGCACCCCAGAAGCCTCAGCGCGGGTCAGGGCCTTGGGGAGCTCATCGGTGTTGTGCAGCGTCTGAACCGGCGCGTTCTCGCCGAGCAGCTCGGCACAGAAGTCCCCATCCGTCTCCTGCGCGCGGCGCGCGTTGGAGTTGATGAGCACCCCCACGGAGGTGTCACTCCAGGCCGACAGCGCGGGTTTGTGGGTTCGCAGGGCGCCGCTGAAGAAGGCCCTGATCAGGATCGGGAGAGCGTGAAGGACGGGACGCTTTTTGGCTGCATCGCTCAACGTGATGTGCGGGTTGGAGCGGGCGAGCTTGGTCAGCATCATCTCCGTAGCGTGCCGCATCGAGGCGGCGAACTTGGGCCAGCGGCCCGCTGCCCGTCTTCGGCTGCGCTTGAGAAGCCGCTGGGTCTTCTTGCGCTCCTTTTTGCCGATGCACACGCGGTAGCGTTGAGCGTCGATCCACACGAGCCGCTCCGCAGCCACGTGCTCATCGAAGATCGGCCCGAAGATGGACTCATAATGAGGGCGCGCTGACGCCAGCAGGGACTCCACCTTGCCGGGCGACTCGAAGCGCCACTCGCCCAGGTACGAGATGGCCAACGACGCGAGCAGGTAGTCCGAGCGCTCCACCTCCCCAGGGAGGATCGCCAGCACGTGCGGGGCCATGGTGTGGACCGCCGCGACCAGCGAGTCGATGACGCTGTCGGTGGTGGCCTCGTCCCGGGAGTACAGCAGGCGGACCCGTTTGCAGAGCCGGCCCGCGATGAACACGTCCTTGAGGGCTGGGCTGGTGGCCAGCTTCAGCTGAGCCAGGTCGAGGTGCAGGTACTTGAAGACGATCCCATCGGCCTTGGCGCCCTGTGAGGCGGGCGGGATGTAGTTGTGCAGGCGCCGGGTGATCCAGCTGTGACCAGAGACCTGGCCATCGTCGGTGATAGCGATGAAGTCGGGGGTGGAGTCCGGCTTGGCGGTGTCCGCCGACAGGCAGCTGCCATACATCACGAGGGCAGCGAGCTTGTCGCCGTAGACGTCCTGGAACCGCTTGACCCAACGTGGCGCGTCGTTGAGACCAGGGGGCGGTCCCGACAGCGCCTCGCGCGCGACGATATCGCGCAGCTCGAGGGGCCTTGGCACCACCTCGAGGAGGTCGGCTCTCGGAGCCTCCATGGGTTGTAAACTGTGCATCAGTGCTTCATCCAGCGCCAAAACATAGGGACGTCATATCAGAGGTTTGTTTCCGAGACACTCAATGTCTGTGCAGCTCCCCTTCAAACGCCGCTCTGATCGTTCTCCGAGAGGTGTGGACCCGGTCTCGAACATGCCGAACGAACGTTCGTCCGGTCGGGTGGAAGCAATGTTCGTGCCATAGTTAAGTGGTTGGAATTACGTTCGCCGGTGCATCGTGCCTGCGCACTTTACTACACACCTCGGCGTCGATCTGCGTAGACTTGTTCTCGCCACCGGGGTCGGAGCGCCACCTCCTTCACCGCGGGG
>JAAZYN010000070.1:0-208 GCA_014239625.1 Myxococcales bacterium
GCGCTCGCGGTCGCCTGCATGACACGAGCGCTTTGCGGGGCTGACGTCGCGGTGAGCTGTCACCACCTCCATCGCGTGGCCTCGGATGCTCCCGCGAGAGGCCGCCTGATGGTCCAAGTGGTCGCACCCGCCCCCTATCCAACAGTGCACGGCGGCGTTTGCGTCTGGGAGCCGAAGAGGCCCGCACGACGCCCCCGCCCGGTGCCTC
>JAAZYN010000070.1:218-10681 GCA_014239625.1 Myxococcales bacterium
CGCGGGCCACCTGGTGGACGCCGTGGCGCCGATCACTTGCCGAGCGCTCGACCCTCTCGCCGTGGATCCGCGCCGCCGAGGAGCTGCCCATCGGCAGCCACGGCGATAGCGTGTAAGCCGCTGTTCAGGTCGGTGACCTTCACCTGGTGCCCCATGCGCTCGAGGTCCGCCCTCAGGGTCGAGGTCCACGTCTCCAGCCCAGCATATCTCTCGAGCTCCGTCACGCCATTGCGGTTGGCGATGTTCGGGGCGGCGACAGCGCTCTGTGGGTCCAGCCCGTAGTCCAACACCAACAACAGCACGCGCGCGGTATAGGCGATGATCCGTGATCCACCCGGGGAGCCGACCAACAGCCGAACGCGCCCCTGCATGTCGTAGACCACGGTCGGCGCCATGGAGCTTCGCGGGCGCTTGCCCGGCGCGATGGCGTTTGGATGACCCTTGAGCGTCTCACTCGCCCCGTACCAACTGAAATCGGTCATCTCGTTGTTGAGCAGAAATCCACCTCGGCTCATGATCCGTGACCCGAAGGCGCTCTCGATGGTCGTCGTCATCGACACGGCGTCGCCCCTGGCGTCCATCGCCACCAAGTGACTGGTGCTCGGTAGCTCGATGGCGTTGTCGGGCGGAGGCACCTCGGCGCCCTTGGCCGGAAAGGTGCCGGGTTTGGCTTTCGGGCCGGCACGATCCATCGAGATCTGCCGCGACCGCGCGGCGAGGTAGGCAGGATCCAGCAGCTCCTTGACCGGAATCGCCGTGAAGTCGGGATCACCCAGATAGGCGTTCCGATCCGCGAAGGCCAACTTGGAGGCCTCGGCCACGAGATGTGCGAAACGAGCCGAGCTCGGCGCGTACTTGGTCAACTCGAACCGCTGCAGCAGCCCCAGGATCTGCAGGGTCGTGATCCCGCCCGAGGTGGGCGGGCCCATCCCGCACACCTTCCACTTCGTCCGGTACACCAGACACACAGGAGGCCGCTTTTTTGGCGCGTAGCTCGCCAGATCTCGAGCCGTCATCACTCCACCGTGGGTCTGCATCGCGTCGATGATGAGCTTGGCTCCCGCGCCCGTGTGTAACCAACCGGCACCTTGGGCGGCGACCTGGGTCAGGGTGTTGGCGAGTCGCGGGTTGACCAGCAGGTGTCCTGGGGGATGCGGTTTACCGAGGGCGTCGGTGAAATAACGCTCCCCGGTCTGGTTCTCGCGCGCCGCGAGCAGGGGATCGGTGCTCACGAGCCGGCTCAGCCGAGGCGACACGCGGAACCCCGTACGCGCCAGGGCGATGGCGGGCTCGAAGAGGCGCCTCCAGGCGAGCCGCCCGTGTTCTTTGTGGGCCATCTCGAGGGCCTTGAGGGTGCCCGGGACGCCCACCGATTTGGCGCTGAAGACCGCCTCGGGAAAGCTCATCGAGTCGCCGCTGGGCTTGCGAAATGACCCGGCCACCAGACCGGCGGGAGCCGTCTCTCGCCCGTCGTAGGTGTGCAGCGCCCCGGCGTCCCGATCGTGATACAGGATGAACGCCCCGCCCCCGATCCCGCTGCTCTGCGGCTCTACCAGGTTGAGCACCGCCTGCATCGCGACGGCCGCGTCGATGGCGCCGCCGCCCAGCTCCAGGATCTCCATGCCAGCTCGGGACGCGTGGGGATTCGCCGCGACGACCATCTGGGTCTTCGCCGTCGTAGGCGCCACCGCCGCGAACCCAGTCGCGGCCTCCGGCGCGATCCCCCCGATGTCCACCGGCGGGGGGGCGTCGGCGACCCGCCCGTTGGCCGAACAGCCGCTCCAGAGGAGGCCCAGCAAGGTCATCATCACCCAGATCAGGCCCGAACCGGCCATCGGCGCGCCGGCGCACCCCCCGGGGGCAGACCCGGCGGTCACCTCCGCCGACGGCGCCGGCTCGGCCACATCGGCGGGGTCAGCCTCCCCCCAATAGGGCTGCAACGGGGCCTCCGGATCGGTCGCCGGCGTGCGCCCGACGAGCCCAGACTCGCCGCCGAAGTGAAGCCAATCCTGCCGGCACGCCAAGGCCGCCGCGGTGTCCAGGCAGGTCTCGTCGGGCGGCCCCAGCTGCTGGATGCCCCACACCGCACGGGTGGCAGGGCTCAACGCTGAGGTCCCAGGATTCGCGATGCTCGTGATCTCCAACATACGCGGAAGAGTGCACGCATAAGCCACCCCGTCCAATCGTTGAAGGCAGGTCCAGCCGTTGGCGCTCCCGCGCTGCCACGCTCCGAGGGCGCCCAGCCCCAGGGCCAGGCTCGCCGACACGCCGTCAAAGCTGGCCAGCCAATGATCGCCGATCCGAATCGGGCCATGCACCACGCCCGCCAGCTCCGAGGGAGACCACGCCGGATCGGACGCGGTGAGCGGACCCGAGTTCACCCTCCCCCACCACAGCCGACGCCCGCCGCTCTCGCCGGCCAGCAGCCAGATCTCGTCACCGGCCGGGCTCACAGCGCGCACGTCCAGGCGCTGCACCCCTGGCGTGGCGGGCAGCCCGCCGAGGGCCCTGGCCGTCAGGACGTCGACGCCATGCCCCGGGCCCATGGTGGCGCACCACGCCGTGGGCGTTGGGCGCGCCCCGGTGACCACGAGCCCGCCGTCGCCGTTGGCCAGCTCGAAGGGGAACACCATGTCCGGGGTGAAGCTGTTGAATACCTGGGCGATCGTCAGCGCGCCATCGGGTTGCACGCGGAGCAACGCCCCGGAGTCGGTGCCGCGAACCACGACGAAGCCGTGCCCGCGAAACACCTGCACGTCCGCCGCGTAGCCTTCCCCCCCCGCAGGCAGCGGGGTGGCCGTGGCGCTGCATCCGCCGTCCAGGGAGACGTAGACGGCCCCTCCTCCGAGGACCACCAGGAGCGCACGGCTCGGAGTGGCCGCGGCCAAGCCCGTCTCGCGATCTCCCCACTGGGAAGGGCACCTGAAGACGTAGGTGCCATCGGGCTGTGACACCGCCAGACCGATGTTGGTACGCACGACGTCAGGCCGCGCCGGATCTCCGGGAATCCGCCAGGAGCCTGCCCCGATATCGAGAGCACCTGCAGCGGCGCGGGCGCAGGCCCGTGAGCCACCGCGGCCGGGGCGAAGGCCGCGAGCGCGAGGGCCGCCAGGCGGGCTTGCAGTGGTAACGATGTCATCACCCGGAGAGGGTATCAGTCGCGGCCGCCCAGAGCAGGCTCGGTACGTCGCGGTCCAGTGGCGACGGCCCGCGTACCGCCGACGCTGGGGCGAAGGCCCCGTGCACGGGAGCGTCAGGCGATCCGGGAGTGAGCCACGTCGTCCCGCAGGAAGTGCCAGCCAGGGCCGACTTGGCACGGAGCGGGGAAAGAGTTAGATTGAGGCGACGATTGTTCGCGGACTTCCTGTGGTCATTTTGTGAACTCGCGAACACGCTCGGCCGCCGCTCCTCGAGGACGGCGGCTGTTTTTATGGGGCCACCGCTCTTTCAGGCCGCGATCACGGCGCGTCTTCAGCCGACGGACTGGCCTTCGCCAGGGCCTTGTCCAGGCGCCACCGCAGGAGCTCGAAGAGCGCCATCGACCCCATCGCCGCGGCGATGATCAGGGCCGCCCGACGCAACCCAACGCGGACGAGGACGCCGACCTCGATGGTACCGATCAAGTCCTCTGAGTCCGGCGGCGCAAGCAGCAACAACAGGGTGAGGCCCACCGACGCCCCGACCAGCAACGCGACCGCCATCTTCCCCGGCTCAGCGCAGGCCTTGCTGCTCCAGCGCACCCCCATCACGGCCAGGCCGACGACCACCGCCATCCCGATGTCCCGGACCAACGGGTTGAGATCCGGCGCGATCAGCGTCAGCGCCAACGACGACCCGATGACGGCGGCGGCGGTTGCCGTGATTTTGAGCTGCCACATGCGATCCACCTCGACGGGTCTGGGGAATCGTTCTGATCCCAAGGTGTTTTACGACGCATCAGGCATTTTTTTCCAGACCCATGTTGACCCGCGCTCAGTGGTGACTAAACAGGTGTTCAGTATGAAGGCCAGTACACCTCAAACGCCGCAGCTGCTCCAACCGCGACGTCACCGTTGCGCAGGCACGGTATGGGTTCTGGACTTCGACGAGCTTCGGAGAGGGTGCGGCCGCTGCGCATTTGACGGCGTCCGTGCGGCTCGCGGCAGGCGCGAATCCCCGGCGCGTCGAGCCGGACCCGACGGCACGAAGCTCGCAGATAGACTCCGCGACGAGCTGGACAGGGGCCGACGCCTCCCCCGTTGGGTCCTGTTCAGCCCGTCTGCGGACCCTTTCGTGCCCGACGCTGGTGAGCTGCGGGGGCCCGCGCTGGAGCTGATGGCGGTCCTGATGAGCCGGGGCGTCGGTGTCACGATCTCGACTCGCGGAGGCCTCCCGCAAGCTGATGGGCTGGTGACCCTGGCGCGGCGATTTCCGACCAAGCTGCGAGCGGAGATCGGCGTGTTCTCGAGCGACGACACGCTCATCGACCAGTGGGAGAGCGGCACCGCCCGCCCCTCGGCCCGGCTGGCTCTAGCCGGTAGCCTGATGCATGCGGGCGCAGAGGTCATCGGCGTGGTGGGACCCATCGTGCCCTTCATCAACGACGGAGAACCCGACCTCCGGCGCACGCTGCGGCTGCTCGCCGCGCAGGGAGTGCGCTCCATCAAGCCGCTGTTTATCGAAGACGGCCTCGGGCTGGTGAGGCAGGTGGAGCGCGAAGTGTCGCGGTCGCGCGGGCGGCTGCTGAACGGCTGGTTTCGCATGGACGATGGCCCGCGCGCAGGACCAAGGCGGCTACCGCCCGACGCGCGCCAGGCCCGCTTCGAGAGGCTGTCACACCTGACCGCGCCCCTCGGGATGCAGCTGATCTCTTGTCGCTGTGCCGTCGACGCCGCGTCACAAAAGGCCAGCTGCCTGGCGGGGCCGATCGAGACAACGCGCACCGGACAGCTCGACCTGTTCGGCTGACCCTTCGCAGCGGGCGGCTGTCACACCTCTCCGCGCCGATCGGTCGGGGGCGGAGAGCCCGCAGCCCGCTCACCGTAACCCGGAGCGGCTCCAGGGCCGGCTGACCGCGACATGATCGCAGCCCCCGGGCCAGCGAAGGGACCAGGACGAGGCCGCTCGGGCGCAGGTGTGAAAAAATTACCCACCTGGCGAGAAACGACCCTTGCGAGCCGCCCGCGAGATCCCCGACGATCGACGCGAGACCATATTCAACGCCGCTCGCGCCAGGTGCCGGTGGCTGGATCGCTTCTTGCTGGGCATCAGGGACACACCATGCTGCTGCCGGAGGTAGACCCTTGCGCTCTGCTGCGTACTCAATTGCTGCGATGCTCGCCCTTTGTGCTTGTCACGAGACCGGACCGAGCGTTCAAGACACCCCTATCGCGATTCACCACACCCCGACGACACCGCTCGACCAGTCGGAGACCTCGGAGCTGAAGGTCCACGAGCTGGCGATCTCAGCGAGGCTCTCCCAGGACAGCCTGACGGTGACGCTCCCCGTGGAGCTCACCCAGGGTGACGGCGTGTCAGCCGCGATCAGCGTCGGCGTCGGCCTTATCGACGCCGACGACCACACCTCTACGCCATCCACCGCGGTGACCCTCGCGGCGGGCAAACAGGACGTCGAGATCGTGCTCGCCGAGGTCGACATCCCCACCGACCAGGCCGAGCAGGCCGCGTGGGTCATCTCTTATGAGGTCACGCTCAACGGCCAGACGGCCCATGGGGTCCGCAGCCTCTACCACGCCCTGCCCAAGTATGCGCTGCTGGTGTGGGCCCCGGACCGGGTCGACGCTGGCGTCACCACCGCGGCGCGGGCGTGGCTCACCGACCTCGACACGGGCGCGCCCGTGGAGGGCGTCGCGGTGACGGTCAACGACGGCCCCCCGCGGCTGACCGACCTGACAGGGCAGGTGGAGTTGACCCTGGACGTGGGCGAGATCGCGGAGAGCACGCTGCCCTTCAACGTCTCGGTGAGCCCGGTCGACGCTGCCCCCATCACCGTCGCCAAGACCATCACGGTGGTCCCAGCGGGGGCTCCCAAGATGTTCGTCAGCACCGACAAGCCGCTGTACCGACCCGGCCAGACCATGGAGCTACGCACGCTGGTCCTCGCGGCCAAAGACCGCACGCCGCTGGCGGGCGCCGACGTGGTGTTCGAGGTGTTGGACGGCAAGAGCACCAAGGTGTTTCGCGAGGAGACCGCGACGAATGAGTACGGCGTCGCCTCGATGAGCGCGCCGCTGGCCAAGCAGGTCAACCTGGGCGACTACACGGTGCGGGTGATCACCGCCGATCTGACCGTCGAGCGCGTGGTGGAGGTCAGCGAAGAGAAGCTGCCCGCGTTCGAGGTCACGGCCGCCCTCGACGCGCCGTACTTCGAGCCCGGCAGCCCCATCACGGGGACCGTCCAGGCGCGCTATTTCTTCGGGCAGCCCGTCAAGGACGCGGTCGTCGCCATGGCCGCTGGGGGCGCGACGTACAACGGCACGACCGACGCGCTGGGGCTCATGCCCTTCACCCTGCCAGCGCAGCCCCACGGCGTGACCACGATCAGCATGCAGGTCACCGACACCGCCGGCTTCGCGGTGACCTCAGACTCCAGCGCGCTGGTGGCAGACCCCAGCCTCAAGGTGTCGCTGGTGCCCGAGATCTCTGCGGTCCCGGTGGGCAGTGATTGGACTCTGTTCGTCCTCACGCGCGGCCCCACAGGGGCGCCCGTCGACGCCACCTGCGGCATGGCCCGTTCAGCCGGCGCCTCCACCAACACGGGGGCCAACGGCGTGGGCCAGATGAGCATGAGCGGAGGGGTCCCCGGGGCCATCACCGTGACGTGCACCCACGACGGCCTGAGCGGGACCAGCATAGTGGCCTCGCCCGAGACCGAGTGGGCCAAGCTCACGGCGCGCACCGACAAGACCCTGTATCAACCGGGTGAAGCCATCGAGCTGACGGTTCAGGGGCGCGACGGCGTGGTCTTCGTCGACCGGGCCCACCGCGGACGCATCGTCGAGAGCGTGGAGACCGCCATCACCGACGGCAGCGTCACCATCAACTTCGCCCCCGCCAGCTCAGAGGCGGGCAGCCAGCACTTCACCGCGTACTGGCTCACCGCCGACGGCGACATCGTCAGCGCCCAGAAGACCGCGTACGTGCGTACCGAGGGGGCCAAGGTCTCGGTGAGCACGGACCAGGAGAGCTACCTGCCGGGCACCGACGCGACCTTGACCTTTAGAGTCACCGACGAGAGCGGCAACGGAAGACCTGCGGCGATCGGCGTCGCCATCGCCGACGAGGCGGTGTTCGCCCTGGCCGGCGCCACCAGCCCGACCGACGTGCAGGCTCACTTCGTCCTCGACGACGTGCCATCGGCGCTCCACCCCTATGCCCTGTTGAGTGACCCGGCGGACGTCCAGGATGCAGCCGCGGCAGCCATCGCGAGCGTGTCGTCGGAGGCCGCGGCGAGCCTCTTCGGGGACACACCGAGCAGCGTCCACAACCGCGCAAGGCAGGCCGTGGCGATCCCGCTGCAGAGTCGGGCCACGGCGGTCCGCTCGATGTTGGCGGAGCTGATCGATCAGGGCGCCATCACCCGTGACAACGTGGAGGCGTTGGTCTCCCGTCTGTACCTCGTGGACCCCTGGGGCCAGCCGTTCCTGTTCGAGCCAACGCTGCACGAGAGCTACTGGAACGACGGCTTCGAGCTGAGCGTGTCCATGCGCAGCCACGGGCCGTCCGAGATCGCCGACGACTGGGACGACTGGTCGACGAACATGTGGATGGGGTATCTGTCCGAAGACGCTGACGGCGTCATGAACGAGCAGAGCCCCAGCGCTGGAACGCCGAGCGCGGACGCGGGCGTATCCGGTCCGGACTCGGGGCCGCCGTCGCCGCAGCCCACCGATCCATCGACGACGTCCAGCGGGCCACGAGACGACTTCAAGGAGACCCTGTTCGTCGACCCCGCCATCATCACCGACGCCAACGGTGAGGCGACAGTGACCATCCCGCTGGCCGACAACATCACCAGCTGGCGGGTCGCGATGGTGGCCAACAGCGCTGACGGCCTGCTCGGCGGAGGGACGGACAACATCACGGTGTTTCAGGACTTCTTCGTCGACGTCGATCTGCCCAAGCAGCTCACCGTGGGTGACCGCTTGCACCTGCCCATCGGCGTGTACAATTTCAGCGAGGTGGACCAGGCGATCACCCTCACGGTCGAGCAGGCCGAGTGGTTCGACTTCATCGGCTCTACCGGTGGCACCCAGACCGTGACCGTCCCGGCCGGCGAGAGCATGGCCCTGCCGACCTCCGTCCAGGTGACCAAGGCGGGCAATCAGGCACTCACCATCATGGCGGTGGGTCCGACCATGCAGGACGGCGTCGTGCGCACGACCCGGATCGTCCCCAACGGCCAGCTGCACGAGCTGTCGCAGTCAGGGCCGCTGGACCAGAGCTTTGACTTGCAGCTGAACTATCCAGGCTCCGCCCTCGAGGGCGGAAACGACGCGCTGCTCAAGATCATGGGCAGCCCGTCGGCGCAGATGGTCGACGGGGTCGACGCCCTGTTGAAGGTGCCGCGGGGCTGCTTCGAGCCGATGATGAACAGCACCTGGATCAACGGCCTCGTGTTGGACTACCTGGAGGTCACCGGCTCGGACAACAGCGATCTCATGGCCACCGCCAAGGCCAATCTGGACGACGGGCTGCAGCAATCGGTGACGTTCGAGTGCACCGGAGGTGGCTTCACCTGGTTCGGAGACCCTGACCCTGCGCACCCCATCCTCACCTCCTTCGCGCTGATGATGTTCGCCGACTTCGAAGGTCTGACGCCGGTCGACGAGAACCTGGTGAGCCGCGCTCAGAGCCTCTTGGTGAACACCCAGAACGGTGACGGCTCCTGGGACACGGCCCTGCACACCAAAAACCAGGTGGTGCCGTGGGATACCCTGCGCACCACCTGCGTAGCCGCCTGGGGCCTCGGCGTCAGCGAGTCCCCCGCAGACAACGCGCTGGCCAACGCGTTCGGGTTCATCAAGAGCCAGGACATCCCGGCCGCCGACACGTACACGCTGAGCATGTGCGCCAACGCGCTGCTGGCGCTGCAGCCGGATGACCCGGCCACGGACGCGGCCGTCGCCGAGCTGCTGAGCCGCGCGAACACCGACACCCCGGACCGGGTGTTCTTCGGCAGCGCGGATCCCGGCGTGACCCTGGCGCAAGGGGAGGTGATCACCGTGGAGACCACCGCGATCGCCGTCCAGGCGCTCTACAAGATGGAGCCGCCGCCTGCCCTGGTGGAGGGCGCGCTCAAGTGGTTGGCTGAGCAGAAGAGCCCCAACGGCAACTTCATGTCGACCCAGGGGACCATCCAGAGCCTGCGCGGCTTCGTCGCCGCCGCGCAGTTTGGCGCGGGTGACACCAACGCCACGGTGACGGTCACGGCCGGTGGCCAACAGCTGTTTCAGACCTCCATCGACCAGGACAACAAGGACGTGGTGCACTTCGTCAGCCTGACCAACCAGGTCACCGCAGGCGGTGACGTGGACGTCCAGGTCACCCTGTCGGGCGAAGGGAAGCTCTTGTGGCAGCTGACGTCGCAGCACTACACGCCGTGGTTGCCAGGGAGCCGCCGCGCGGGCCCGGCGATGGACATCGGCGTGACCTTCTCGCCGACCACCCTGACGGTGAGTCAGTCCACCACGGCCACGCTCACCGTCACCACGGTGGGCACCGTCAGCCCCAACGACATGCCCATGGTCGAGTTCCCGATCCCGCCGGGCTTCGACGTCGACACCACCGCCCTCGACGCGCAGGTCGCCACGGACATGCGGGTGGCCCGGCACGAGACCAAAGACGGCGTGATGCTCATCTATCTCCACGAGGTGCCGCCCGAGCAGGGCCCCCTGGAGATGGAGCTCTACCTCAAGCCGCGGCAAGCGATGGAGGTCACCGCGCCGGCGTCCAAGACGTACCCGTTCTATGAGCCCGGAAAGAGCAGCGAGTCCGAGCCTGTCACCCTGGAGGTGACCGCAGACTGAGCGAGGTCGCGCTCCCCCGCCGGGTCCCGCCCGGGGGGAGCGCGCGCCCACGCCGATGGGTGGAGCGGCAGGCCTGGCCTGGCCGCTCGCGCACCCGCGGCCACGGCGGCGCAGCCCACGTCGAGCGGAGGTGGGCTGCTGGACCTGGATCGCGCCGCGCGAACCGACCCGCGCCAGCCGGCAGCCGTCACGTCTCTCCGGCGGCAACCGGCGGCTCCGCACCGCTGACCGTCACGTGCTCCCGTCGGCGGGCTCGACGGCTGTGGAGACCGATGTCACCAGCCGGCGGTCCACGCCGCGCCGCGCCACGCCGCGCCGTGTGGAGCGACGGCGCTGTGGTGTCGCTCGGAGCGCCACGGAGGGTCCGGGCCGGCGGTCGTGGTCACAGGCGCTCCACGCCCTCTGCCGATGGTTGAGGTGGGGCTGGTGCCTTCG
>JAAZYN010000710.1 GCA_014239625.1 Myxococcales bacterium
CTCTCGAGTGGTCGGCCCTTGTTCGGGAGGTCGCGCTGGTCAGCGTTGCCGTTCCGCCGATCGCACCGAGGGTCGGATCATCGCCGCGGGCGTGTCGAGAGCACCGGAGTGATGGCGACGGCCGGCGCTCCGACGGACACCCGCCATGCGTTGAACTTCATGAATATTTTCACAAAGGTCGCTTGCGATCGGGGGTCGGTGTTCTCGTTATAGCTGGGATCGTGCAGCAGCACGTAGCGCGACACGTACGTCAGCTGCTTCAAGATAAGCACAAACGGCGCCGGCAAGCGCGCGTCGTGGGTGTGCATCAGGCGGCGCAGTTTGGGGAAGAACTCTTTTTCGATGAGCTCGACGTCTTCCACGGTGAGGTCGCGCAGCGGGATGAAGCTCTGCGTGACGTCCTCGACGAAGGCTGGCCAGTCCACGTCGTCCGGGACGGCGCCCATGCTTCGAATCGCGACGGCCATCTGCTCACCGTCGGCGGAGACCAGCGCACCGACCCAGTGGGCGATAGCCACCCGGTTGGCGTCGCTGAACCGACCCATGATCCCGAAGTCGATATACCCGAGGCGCCCATCGTCGAGGATCATGATGTTGCCGGCGTGAATATCCCCGTGAAAAAAACCTCCCAGAAATACACACGTCCAGAACACGTGGCTGGTGTCTCGGAGCATCTGCTGTACGTCGGTGACCCGGGCTGCGACGCCCTCCTTGTCATCGATGCGGCACCCGTAGAAGCGCTCCATCGTCAGCACGCGCTCGGTCGTCAGCGCGTCGTGCACGGCCGGCGCGCATGCGATACCGCTCATCTCGTGGTCGTTGAGCAGGGCATTGAAGCCCTTGATGTTGGAGGCCTCTCGCTCGAAATCCATCTCCTCGGCCAACGTGCGCTCGAAGTCGTCGACGATCGCGGTCAGGTTTGCGCGGCGTAGATCCGCGCTCAAGCGCATCGCCAGGCGGCCGAGGAGCCGAAGGATACGGGTGTCGGCGCTGACGCGACGCCGCAAGCCGGGGCGCTGGACCTTGACGACGACGTGGGTGCCGTCGCCCAGCTTAGCGGCGTGGACCTGAGCGATGGACGCCGACGCGAGGGGCTCCTCCTCGACCTCGGCAAAGAGGCGCCCGGCAGGCGCCCCCAGCTCGCGCTCCAAGAGCTTGAAGACCGTATGGCGGGGCATCGGCCGGACACTGTCCAGGCACCGCCCAAACTCCTCGGAGACGTGTTTGGGGAAGGCGGTGGGGCTCGACGCGATCATTTGGCCGAACTTGATGAACGTGGGCCCCAGGTCTTCGAAGGCCAGCCGGAGAGATCGCGCCAGGGTGCGGTCTCTCCGCCACATCCCAAGCTTACGCAGCAGCGCGGGGAACAGACGCCGCGTGAACACCAGCGTCATGACGAGCATCCGCCGCGGCACTGGCAACGCCAACACAAGCACCAACAACCCGATCGATACACCCAGTGTCCAGTTCATCGGCAGGCTTATAGCTCGTTCCCGGGACGATTGCTTCACCTGAGTGAAGGGTGTTACCCGCCACGCCTGGTAGACTCCTTCACATGCTGCCGGACGAAGAGCACATGCCGCCCACCTCCTGGGGTTGGTTACGCGGCTTCGGCTGGTTTTTGCTGGCGTGGCCGCTCATGTCGTTGGCCGCGGCCGATGAGTTCGATGGCGAGGAGTGGGAGACCATCCTGATCGCCGTCCTCGGCCCGGGCGCCCTGGGCGCGCTGTTGTTGTTCACGGAGGCCGCCGTCAGCCGATTTTTCGGCGCGAAGATGGCGGCTCAGGGAGTCCCCCTGCCCAACACCCTGCGGGATATCTCCAACACAGCGCTGACCTTTGCTCTGCTGACGGTCATCCTCATCGCGCTGGCCGCCATCGATGAGCCTGACACGCTCGCTGACAGCGACGGGTTGATGCGCGCGTTGACGGTGTTCGGGGTGTTCGCAGGGATCGCGCTCGTCTTTCGGGCTCTGGCGGTGTGGCGCCACGGGCCACCGCGACGCGTCGACGGCGGCGCGCTCGAGTACGATGACTCGCCGGGCGTGGTCAGGTTCATCGGGTACCTCACCCTCGTCCCCTCGCTCCTGGTCGCTACGGTGATGACGACGGAGGTGATCGCCGACGACGGCGGGTTTGGAGTGACCTCCTGGGTGGTCCAGCCGGCCTTTCTGTGTCTCGGCCTGCGCTCGGCGATGGCTCGTTCGCCGCGCTATTGGGCGCGATCGGAACAGGAGGCCTGGACGCGAGCCACGTCACTGGCTGTCCCGTGGTGGACGCTGGTCGCGCTGCTCTGTTTCGGGCTCGCCGCGCTTTGCGTGTTGCTGCCGTTCAACCTCGACGGCTCCCTGAGCGTCACTGGCCAGATCCTCTCGGGCATCTTCATGGCGCCTCTGGGGCTGCTGTTGGGTGGGTTCACGTTCAAGCAGGTGTGGGCTGGCGGCGCTTCGCTCATCAGGACCTATCGGCGCCATCGCGAGGTCCTCTCCGAGACCGGCTGACAGCTTCGACCGGGCGGTGCTCGAGCTGCAACTGTCATCGCCCGCCAGTGACACGGCGGTTACGTCGACTGGTCGCGAGATGGCGAGGCGGCTGCCACCGGCGGGTGCGCGTCGCGGGCGTGACGCGGACCCGAGGCGAGGGGCTGACCGCGTCCGCCGACTCTAACCCGGATAATTCATGGAACTTCGAGGGAAACCAAGGAGGCGTAGTGCTGCCGGGT
>JAAZYN010000711.1 GCA_014239625.1 Myxococcales bacterium
TTCAGCTCAGCAACAGTCGGGTGCCGCGTTGGTTCACCGAGGGGCTGGCGGTCTACGAGTCGACCGAAGCACGCAAGGAGTGGCGCCGCGAGATGGACCCCGACCTGCTGGCCTACCTGGACGCCAAGAAGCTCCGCGGGGTGGGCGAGTTCAACCTGTCGTTCACCCAGGCCAAGAGCCTCAAGGACATCCTGGTCGCCTACTACCACGCCTATAAGGTCAGCGATTTCATCGTCAAGGACTTCGGCTTCCCCAAGATGCGCAAGCTGTTGGTGGCGTGGGGGCAGGGCAAGACCACAGGGCAGGCCTTCAAGTCGGTGTTGGGGGTGTCCCTGCGAGAGTTCGACAAGCGGTTGATGGTGTGGCTGAGCAAGGAGCTGAACTACCTCCGCAGGAACTTCAAGCTCGACATCGACGCCTACCGGGCCGACTCGGCGACGTTCATCCAGGCGGCTCAGGACAAGCCAAAAGACGCTCTGGCGCAGGCTGAGGCCGCGCTGGCGCAGGTCGCGTTGGGCAAGCTCGAGGCCTCCCTCGAGCGCGTCGAGGCGGCCCTCGAGCTCGACCCCAACCAACCGCATGCGCTCTTGCTGCGTGCCAAGTGGCGCGTCAAGAAGGGCGAAAACGATGGCGCCAAGAGAGACCTCGAGGCGCTGCTCGCGCAGGGACGCGATGGTCGGTCGATTCGCATGTCCCTGGCGCGCGTCGCGCAGGCCACCAAGGACACCAAGGGCGTGGTGACTCATTTTGAGCAGGCGGCAACGCTGAACCCCAAGGACCGGCACCTGCACCTCGGGCTCATCAAGGCGCTCGACGAGCTCGGCGACAAGAGCCGAGCGTACGCGTGGCGAAAGAAGGCGTTGATGATCGACCAGATGAACATCACGCTCATCGGTGAGCTGCTCGCCGGCGCCAAGGCGTTCAAGGCCTCGAAAAAAGAGATCCTCTACTGGGGGCAGTTCGGCAACCACATCGCGCCCTTTTCGGTGGCGCATCACCTGGCCTTCGCGCGGGAGCTCAAGCGCCTGGGCATGGACGAAGAGGCCGCCTTCGAGGCGGAGTCAGCCCTCATCGTCGACCCGGACAACGCCGAGGCCAAGGCCATAGCTGGGGCTCCATGAGCTCGGCGCTCGCCGACGAGTCTGCCACCTGGCAGCGCCGACCCCCGGTCGTCGTCGTGCTGGTCGTGGGGGTCGCGGCGATAAGCTTCGCGGCGATCTTCTTCAAGAAATCGCAGCCGACCCATCCCATGGTCGCCTCCGCCATCCGCTTGCTGTTCGCCGCGCTGCTGCTGTCGCCCTGGGTCATCGCCGCGTGGCGCCGGAGGTCGTTGGACGGTGTGCAGGTGCGTCACGCAGCGGGCGCGGGGCTCGCCTACGCGGTTCATTTCGGGGCGTGGGTGGCCTCCCTCGGCATGACATCGGTCACCGCCAGCGTGACCGCCGTGACGGCCAGCCCGCTGCTGCTCGCCATGGTGGGCCTGGTCACCGGCAGGGACGCCCCCACCGGTCGACTCTGGGCCGCCTTGGGGCTCGCGGTGGCGGGGCTCACCGTGGTCGCGATGCACGACGCCAGCGGGGGCGACGGGGCCCTCCTCGGAGACGGCCTGGCCCTCGTGGGCGCCGCGGCGATGGCAGCCTATCTCCTGATCGGTCGTCGTCTCGGGGCCCGCCTGGATGTGATGGCCTTCACCGGCGTCGCCACCTTCGTGGGCGGAGTGACCCTGGCGTTGGCGTGCCTGCTGATGGGGGTGGAGCTGACGCCGTCCTCCGACGAGGCGCTGCTCTACCTGGCGCTGGCGGCCCTGGTGCCACAGCTCGTGGGGCACACCGCCTTGACCTGGGCGCTGCGTCACACCACGCCGGCGCGGGTAGGGATGGCGACCCTGGGCGAGCCCGTCGGCAGCACGCTGCTGGCCTGGCTGTGGCTCGGCGAAGCGGTCTCTCCGACGGTCCTGCTTGGGTGCGGAGTGACCTTGTCGGCGGTGGCGCTCGCCCTGTCCGGGTCGGCCAGACCGTCGAAACGTAACCCTGTGTCATGACGAACGCCTCGTTGGCGACTACAGTCCGGACATGTCTGACCGGAGCGTCCGCGAGCTGGGGGGTACGAGCCCCGATGACATAGCATTTGGTGAGAGCAGCCCGGACGCCGCGGTCGTGTCGCGCATCGCTCACCAGACCTGCCGCGACGCGCCGCCCATCCTCGGCGACGGTGACGACGTGTGGTGGAAAACCTTGGAGGGCTCCTTCTACAAGCGCCCCGAGGGCTTCGAGCTGGCCGCTCGGGACAACGTCCGCGTCCGCGCTACGGCGGTGTTCGATCTGGCCTTGCGAACCCTGGCCGCCAGCACCGTCGGTGTGACCGCGGGGCCGCTGGGGTTTAGCCCGCGTATGCTCAAGAGAGCTTTCGAACACCGGGCCTTTTACGAGAGCCGGGCCGAGTCGGGTGACGCACGAGATTTCTTCGTCGACCCCCCCAGCAACGTCAGCGTCCGCTCCCGCGTGGCCCGGATGCCGACCTACCGGCCGTCCGACGGGGTGGTCGAGGACCTGACCTTCGAGAGCCCGTTCGAGCCGCTGCATCCAGGCGAGCGCTCTGACTACCTCCGTCATCGAAAGAACCGCATCGCCCACGCTCGTTTGTGGCGGCACACCGACACGAGCGCCGGTCCGCGCCCAACGGTCGTCACGATTCACGGGTTCGGGGC
>JAAZYN010000712.1 GCA_014239625.1 Myxococcales bacterium
GCCTGCCCATCCGAAGGTTGCAGCCGAAGTCTGGTGAGAAATGCGGGCTAGAGCCTCAGCTTCTTCTTCTTCGCCTTTGTCGGCCGCAGCGCGTGAGACTTCTCGAAGGCCTTCTTGGCCGCCGCGACCTGCCCCTGGCCGCTTCGGACCAGGCCCAGGTTGTACCAGACGATGCCCTGGAACTTGGCGTCACGCTTCAACGTAAGCGCCTTCTGTAGGGTCTCTTCGGCGTCTGCCAGCGCGTTCGCCCGCAGCTGCGCGTAGTCCAACGCCGCCATCGCCCCGGCGTGCTTACCGTCCAGCGCCAGCGCCTTCTGATACGCCTGCAATGCCAACGCGTAATGCTTCTTGCCGGTAAACCCGCGCCCCTGGTTGACCAGGCTCTTTACGCCCGTCGCGAAAGTCACAGACTTCGGCGGCGCCTCCCACCCCGACGCCTTGCGCAGCGCCGCGACGGAGTGCTTCGCCGGCTTGCCGCACTCGGTCGCCGTGACGACGTCGCCCTTCACCTCGAGCGCGTCTTTCTCCTTCATATGGTTGACGGCGACCAAGAACCGCCGCGTGCGCGAGTCGAACAGAAACACCGAGTTGTACTCGGGGCCGTCACCGTCACCGTCACCGTCGCACGACGCCTTACCCGTGTTCATCTGCTCGATGGCGATTCGCACCAGCCCATCGCCGTACGACTCCAGCTTCGCCAACTTGTACGCACAGCTGCCGCTCCAGCTCATGTTCTTGAAGACGAAGACCCCGCCGCGGTCGTCGACGATGCCCAGCTCCGTGTCGAAGCCGAACTCGCTCCACGGCTTGCAGGCCCCGGAGCAGAAGTGCTTCTGCGCCGCCCCCTCGGTCGTGATCTTGCCCCGCTCCTTGGGCGTGCTGCCCAGCTTGCTGACCCACAGCGCCAGAAACTACCGGAAGTAGACCATCTTCTTTGGTTTGTACGCCTCCTGGCTCACGCACTGCGCCTGTGCGCCGCCTGTCGACGCCACCACCGTGCCAAGGCCCAGCGTCGCCGCCACCAACGTCATCACGGTCAGTCGCCTCATGTCTCCCCCAACGGTCGATTTCACCCACCCTATTTCATGGGACGCGTCCGATCCAACCAGCCGCCCGCAGCCGCTTGCGCACGCGGCGCCGATGGGTTGAAATCCGCTCACTCCCTTCAGACTCGGTGGTGTCTCAGGTGACCTTCCACTCCGCGAACGCATACGCCGCCGCCGGCGGGGGGCTTCGACATCTACAAGGAGCGACCGAAAGAGTCGGGCACGGTCTGGGTGTTCTCGATCACCAAGAGTTCTCAGCTGCAGCCCGACGCGCTGGACAAGGTGAGGACGCAGAACCCCAGTCTGCTGAGCCGGTTGGACCTCCGATACGACCCCAAGAACGACAAGCGCGGATAATTGTCAGGAACGCCCGAGTGCGATGGCGCCCAAGGCTGCGAAGTAGAAGAGCGTCGGCACAAACGAGCCGGGGTGCAGGCGGATGTAGCCCCAGTCTTCTGACGGCAACACCGCGTCGGTCGACCCGTCACGGGCAAACGCCAGGAGCCTACTTTACGCCCCTTATCGGCGCAAAGGCCGTGCCCCACTCGGGCTTGGGAACGAGGCGAACTCAACGACGGAAATGCCTGAGTGAGCAGCAGCCGGGCTCCTCCGAAAAGGAGGCATCGGTCAAACCGTAGCTCGAGTTTCATGTATCGGGATACGCCGAGACGGCCCGGGATCCCGACAAGACCTGCTGTCAGCCCGGAGCCTTTCGCACTTAAGGTCTTCCTGCTGGTAGGGTGTGACGCGTGGATGGTGTCTTTCAACTACGCCGTGGCGGATGGGCCTCAGCGGCGAGCGCCGAGTGCTCCGAGAGCCACTGTGACGGCGATGTACTCGTGGAGTGCGTCACCACTGTGCTGGGCGACGTCGAGCGCCGCACGGATTGCGAGAGCTCGTGCGGTACCATCGGTCGGTTGTCGAGCCGCCCTATCTGCGACCCGTGCCCGAGCAGCGTCACCGCGGCGCAGTCCTCATGCGTGGGGAGCGAGATCGTGGCCTGCAACGGCCTCGGACCCGTCGTTCAGGACTGCGCCGAGTTCGGGTACACCTGCGTCGAAGACCCAACCCTCGGTCAGGACCCCATAAGCGTCGATCCTGAAAGTTCGTGTACGAGTTCTGGATGCGAGGGCGCTATCGCACGCCACTGCCACCAAGGGAAGGCGCAGCGGATTGACTGCAGCCTCTGGAGCCCTGACCTGCAGTGCATGATGATCGATGGGCACCCTCGATGCATCGCCGCCGAGTCCCAGTGCTCGACCGGCACCAGGTGCGACGGCGCGAACGCGCAGCTGTGCAGCGCGGGGGCCTGGTTCACGCTCCCCTGCGAAGACCCCCAGACCACCTGTGAAGAAGTCGAGGACGGGGCCACCTGCGTCCCTGTCTCGGTGGACGCTGGCCGGTGAGAAGCGCTCGACCTCGCTCAGATCGGCTTGAGCCAGAGTCCGCGGATCGAGTTGTCGGGGTTGAACACGATCAGCAGCCGAAACCGCGTGGACGTCTTCGCCATTCGGAGGAGCCCGGAGGCGGAACGCCATCCTTGTCCTTCTCGGTCAGTACGGACGACGCGCTGGTCGTGGGGGGCTTGTCGCGACGGAAGACCAACGAGCCGGTGCACACCTGGACGATCGCCGACGTCACGCGTATAGGAAGCCTGTT
>JAAZYN010000713.1 GCA_014239625.1 Myxococcales bacterium
CAGCGTGCGCGGATCAGCACTCCACCCGAACTTTCCTGCGACACTTTTGGGCGCCGCTGCCATTACGTTTATGAACACCTCACCTCAAAAAAGGTTGAAGCATGAGCCATAAAAAACCGCGGACCGGTCGACGCCACGCGCTGCCGACACCCGTCCTTGGACTGGCCGCGCCGCAGCGCGCGACGAGAGGTTCGGAGAGCGCCCCGCTAGCCCTCGTATTCGGTCGCCAGGTAGCGCCGCTGCCGAAGGACGGTCAGCCGCTGAAGCTGGGGGGCGCTCCCGGCGCGGACCTCATCATCCCAGGCGACCACGTGTCGGGGATACATGCACAGCTGGTGCGCCGATCGGGTCGGCTGTGGATAGAGGATCTAGGCAGCACCAATGGCGTCTGGAAGCACGGGCGGCGTGTCGCCGAGGCCCCCCTCGCTGCGGACGACTGCGTGCTCCTCGGGCGAACCCCGGTGCTGGTCGCGGAGCAGCTCGCAGACCGTCGCCCCAGCACCGTGATCTGGCACGGAATCCTGGCACGGGACCCGCGTTCCGTGGCGACCCTATGCGCTGTCGCGCGTTGCGCATCGAACAACGCCGCGGTTTGGATTCGTGGCGCGTCTGGCTCTGGCAAGGAGGGCGTGGCGCGAGCCCTGCATGCCGCCAGCGAACGACGCACGGGGTCGTTCGTTCCGCTCAACTGCGCGGCGCTCCCCGAGACTCTGGCCGAATCGGAGCTGTTCGGCAGCGAACGCGGCGCTTTCACCGGAGCGCGCACGCGACCGGGCGCGTTTCAGCAGGCCGACGGCGGCACCTTGTTTCTAGACGAGGTCGGCGACCTGCCCCGATCCGTTCAGGCCAAGCTGCTGCGCGTGCTCGAGACCGGACAGGTCCAGCCCGTAGGTGCGTCGACCCATCGCCGGGTCGACGTGCGGGTCATCAGTGCGACGTGGCGGGACCTTGAGGCTGAGGCCGAGAGCGACAACTTTCGCTTCGATCTGTTGCAGCGGCTGGCCATACTGCGGGTCGAGGTTCCCACCCTGCAGGAGCGACCCGGTGACATCAAGCCGCTGACCGAGCTCTTCTTACGGGAGTTCGGAGCCACGGGGCTGATCCCGGCCCCTAGGGAGTGGAGAGATCTCCTGGATCGCCCGTGGACCGGGAACGTCAGGGAGCTACGCAGCGTGGTCCGCCGAGCGGCGCTGCGCGGCAGCTGGTCCGAGATCTGGCGCGGGAGTGCCTGGCACCCATTTCCAGCAGAGCGTCACAAAAGCGACCTTCGCCTCTCCGCGGAACATCGATTGGCCATCGCCCGACGAGCGATCCGCTATGCCGCCGGTAATCGCGCCCGAGCGGCTCGAACAATCGGCATCAGCCGGTCCACTCTTTACCGTTGGCTCCGCCCGACGGGTTGACAGGGAAAGACGGCCGTCTATGCTTGTTGGGCTCATCGCGCGCTGAGTGCGCTTTTTCGCTTTGGAAACCGTGAGTTAACCCGTTGGGTGCCATTAGGCTTTTTAATCGCTTCCAGCTGGAAGCATCCAAGCTAGGACGATCGGTCGTCTTTCAGGTGACCGTGTTCGAGAGAAAGGAACGTAGCAAGACGCGGCTCTACGCGGAGACGCAATGCTATGATCCTCTTCAGTACATCATTCAGTTCGTGATTCGGGATGCGCCCGACCTGGACTCGGTGATCGGGCGATTCACAAAACAGCTGGAGCACCGTGGGTTCACCCCGCTGCAGTATCGGGTGAAGTCTGACAACGGGGCCTGGGGTAGCTGGAGCCGAATCGAGTAGCGGGCGATGCCGCGATGCCTCCTGTCGGCCGCGAGCGGTGCGACGCAAGGAGAGAGACCATCGTGACGATCGCGACGAAGCTCGGGCGAGTGACGGGCAGGCTGACGAGGGGTGTGCTGGACTGGGTCTGGCCGCCACGATGCTGCGGCTGCGGGGAGATGTTCGGTGTGAGCGCGCGACGCGACACCCACTCAGGCCTTGGCGAGACGCTTTGCGAGGCTTGCGCCGCGTCGGTGATATCTGGCACCGACCACTGTTGCCCGATCTGCGGCTCGGTGTGGGTTGAGGCGCCGCCGGAGGATGGGCTGGCCGAGTGCGGCCCCTGCCTGCAGCACCCACCGCGATTTGCGCGGGCTCGAGCCGCGTTCGGGTACGGCGGGGCGATTCAGCACGCGATTCAACGTTGGAAAAATGGGGACGAGAGCCTCGGACCTGCGCTCCAGAAGCTGTTGGGTGCCGCCCTCGGGCCGATGGGAGCCGACCGGTGGCCACGCGACATGGTCGTCGTTCCGATGCCGTCGCCGCTGAGGCGGATCTGGTCCCGTGGCTTCAACCCGGCTGGGGTTCTGGCCAAGGAGATCGCGGCTCAAACGAGCCTCGACCTGACCCTGGGCTTAAGGCTGCGGCGCGCCATCCCCAGAGCCCGCGGGATGAGCCGCGATGCCAGGCGCAGGCGGGTAGTCGGCGCGTTCTCTGGAAACAAAGCCGTCTCGGGGCGACCGGTGTTGTTGGTCGACGACGTCATAACCACGGGAGCCACCGCCGACGCGGCCGCGCTGGCGCTTCGACGAGCCGGAGCCCACTACGTCGAGGTCGCGGCGCTAGCGCGGGTCGCGTGGTGAACCTAGCCCGCATTTTTCACCAACCTCTGGCTCATGCTTGGGATCCTCGGCGCTTTCGCGGCGTGCTCCCT
>JAAZYN010000714.1 GCA_014239625.1 Myxococcales bacterium
AACGCCCTGCTGACGCCGGGCCGCCGGGCCCTCGAGGCGGCTCAATACGAGGCGGCCTATGTGGCCGTCCAGCAGCTCTTCGACGTGTTCCCGGCAGACCGCCAGGGGGAGGTCTTCCGTGGGGCCATCCGCGCGACCATCTACCGTCGCTCCACCGACCTCATGACCGAGGGCGACTTCAAGCGGGCCCGTCGCATCCTGAACATCGTGGCGCGCTTCGAGCCGAACCGGCGACAGGAGGTCGAGCGCCGAAAGGCAGGCATAAAGATCGCCAAAGCCGAAGCCCTCGACCGATCCGCCGCCGCCGCCGAGGCCGATGGCGATCGGCTGGCAGCCTGGGCCCTGGCCCGCAAGTCCGTGGCCTTGGGCTTCGCGCCAGCCCAGGAGCGCGCCCGCAGGATGCGACGGCAGCTGGCTCGGCGCGGGCGTGTGAACGTGGGCGTGACCACCTTCGGTGACCGGGGGCGCACGAACACCCACGCGGACGCTATCCTGAACCGACTCGAGCGGGTCGTCGGGGTCACCAAGCGGCCGAACCAGGCCGCCTCGACGCTGCAGGTCTCGCTCAGCGCCGCCTGGCCGCGATGCTACGAGAGCGCGCGGACCCGGTCCGAAAACCGCAGCTACGGGGTCCACCGCGATGTGGCCAACCCTCGGTGGCCACAGGCTCGTCGCCACGCCGACGACATGCGCGCCAAGGTGACGACCGCGGAGACGGCCCTGCGCAACGCCCGTCGTGGCGCTGACGCGGCACTAAGCCGGCTCACTCGGTGTGCCTCCGATGAGGGCGTCGCCATCGGGGCCCTCAAACGGCTGCGAGAGAAGCGGGCGACCCTCCAGCGTCGCCTCGAGACCGTGAGTAAGAACCTCCAGACCGCCAGAAATAAACTGAAGCGCGCGCGGGCCAAGAAGAAAGCGGGAAAACCCAACGCTGATGCGCTGGTGACGACGTGGACTATGGAGGTCGCGCGGCTCGACCAACGAAAGATCAAGGTCTCCAATAAGCTCGAAAAAGTGAGGCGCGCCGCCGCCAAAGCGGACAAAGCGCTCGCCCAGGCGAAGCGACGGTGCGACGCCGTGCGCGCCGAGCTGAAGGCAGCGCACACGACCCGGAGCAGGGCCGAGTCTGCGTTGTTGAAGAGGCGCGGAGACTTGAAGCGCGCCATCCGACAACTGAAGCGGACCCCCAAGTTCGACCGGGTCACCGACAAGAGACGCCTGACGATACAGGTTACGCGCGTTCGACGTACGTGCCGTTCGGTGGTCGACCTCGACATCCGGCCGCCGCGAGGGAAGGGCTGGTCGCGACGCGTTGAACGCAGCCGCTTCACCGAGGACGACGCTCATCCGGCGTACCCGCGGGCCAACATCAAGGCCGATCCGCTCCAGTTCGCGGCCACCGACCAGAATATCGTGCGGGCGTCCGACCGGAATATGCGAGGGGAGGTCGCGGGCGTCGTCGCGGAGGCGGTGGATGGTTGGTACACGCGCCGGCTCAATCGCGCCAAACAGCTCTGGAAAAAGGGCGACCGGCACAGGGCCGCCAAGATCTATATGGCCGTGTGGCTGGGCGCGCCCACCCGGCTCGCGGAGGGGCTACAGCGGCGGCTGCGAGACTACCTGGTGCAGCAATATCGGCTGCGGCGTCCACTGATGGCCCGCAGGTGATGGCTCCAGGGGGGCGGTCCGCAGGGCCCGCGAGGCGCTCTTGTCAGCCTGCCTGCTGGTGGGCTCGCGTCGAGGTGCGCCGCGCGAGTCATGAGCTTGTTGCGATGCGCTGCTGAGAAATGCGGGTCAGCGGGTTTGTTCAGAGGCCGCTGTGATTGATCCCGAACGCGGTGGTGCTCTCGACCACCAGCCCGAGCCAGCCCGCCTGGGTCTGCACGAAGTCCTCACGGAGTCGAGTCAGGGTGGACAAGGGGCAGTCCGAATGGGGACAGCCCCCGAAGAGCGCCTGGACAGATGGCATCTGAGCCAACAGCTCCTTGGGGACGGTGAACGATCCAGTGTCGGGCCCCTGACAGACGATCTTCGCCTCGAGCGGGCACCCATGGCACATATTGCTCGCTTTGAGGACCAGCCGAATGGTGTCGTAGGAGAACCGGGGGGCCCAGGTGAACGTGTAGTCTTCGCCTGCAGGGAGCGTGATTTGGTGCATGATCTTGTCGGGATCACTCACCAAGGGCCAGTCGTCCAGCGTCATCGGCCCGACGCCCACGCTGTTCAAGGCGAAGGCGTTCACGTCGCCACCCGACGCGCTCAGGCTGATCGGGACTCCAGGGTCGAAGAGGTCTTTGATGGCGACGTCGCTATACCCGTAAAAATGGCTGATGTTGTCGTCGATGGAAAGGGGGCCTGTCTTCAGGCCTTCGAGCTGGAGGTCACCCACGGACAAAAACGTCGGGTGGACCCAGCAGGAACCGTCCGGGAGGCAGGGCCGGTCGGCGCACTCATCGCAGGGGACGCTGTGCAGAGCCCACAACGTGCACGAGCCCCGGTCTTCGATGCGGGTCATCATGGCCATCTCTGGCGACGTATAGAACTGCCCCATGATACGGGCCGCCAAGCTCAGGCCACTTAGCGGGTCTACCCACTCGGTGAGCCTCAGCGTCCCCAACAGGTCTTCTGGGGGGGGCGACGGCTCAAACCCGGAGAGATCCCGAATGACGATGTCCTCGGGAGCAGCGACCGGCGGTGTG
>JAAZYN010000715.1 GCA_014239625.1 Myxococcales bacterium
TTGTCTTTGCCCTCGATGCGTTCGGCCTTCGCGATTACGCGGCGGGAACGGCTCCAACTCTGCTTGGTCCGGTACTCGAACTCGGTGAACACCCGAGCGGGTCGGCCCGTCTCGACGTGAAGCTCGCGAGCTTCTTCGAGTTCCTCGCCGATGTTGGCCAAGAGTACCGCGTTGCGCGCGAGACCGATGACGGTCTGGACGTCGTGGGCCTCGCACCAGGCGAAAATCTCCTCACGAGCGAAGCCGGAGTCGGCTCGAACCACCAGCTCGACCTCTGGCCACTGCTCGCGCAGCATCGAAACAAGCCACTCCAACGCGTCCACGGTGCCCGCGGAACCGTCGATGTCGGCCTGCCGAACCCGGGCCATGAGAAGGTGCTCCCCGCAGAAGATGTACAGCGGAAGGTAGCAATAGTGGCCGTAGTAGCCGTGGTAGAAACGGCCTTCTTGGAGGCCATGCAGCTCGATGTCGCTGGGGTCCATGTCCAAGACAAGCCGCTCGGGGACCTCGCCTTGCTGGGCATCAATGAACTCCTCGACAAAGAACCGCTCGATCGCGGCGCTGTCAGCAACGATCTTCTTGTAGCGCGCATCCGCGCCCGCGTCCGCGGGCGTCAGCTCCAGCCGATTGAGCGTGCTCTTGCCGGCTGTGACGTGTCAGTCTCCGGTTGGCCCCACAAGCCCCTTGGAGGCCTGGAGGGCAGCCAATGATCGAATCTCAGGCTCGTACTCGGTGGCCGGCGTATCGAACTCCACGCTCACCGAGCGTGACCAGAGCGGGCTCTTGACCGGCTCCATGCGCACGACCCTTCCCGTGATCGTTCGAGCGTGTTCATCCTGCGCAAAGACGACGTCGAGGCGCACCGACTCGCCCAGCTGAACGTGGGCTCGAGTCAACAGCGACGCGCCCGAGACCGAGATGTTCTGGATCAAGGCGCTTCGCGTCCGTTCGCCGGTGTGGTCGACGGACGCCGCAAAGCAGGTCAGGAAACGCTTCTCTTTTCTTCGTTCGGTCACGCCTTCCCCCAGGGCACGTTCTTACGATGCGGTGCGCAGCTCCGACCATCCGCAGCCTGAACGGCGTGTAGCGCAGATAGGTGGCTCTCCGAGTCGCGATTTCCACCCCTACACGCGACGGCCCGGTCATGCAACGCTTGGGGGGCAGGTCCGGTCAACGGTTGTCGCAGGCCGCTCAATGGCCAGGGCGGTCCGCCGGTCACCAACGACCACGCGCCGGGTGGGTTCGTGGAGGCTGATGGTCAGCGGCCAACATGGAGCGTGAGTCGCACATCCACGCCCGCAGCGTCATATCCTGAGCCGTGGGTGCGATAGCGCATATCTGTCGCGTTCGACACCGCCACATCCAATCGCAGGTTGTCGATGGGGCGCATGCCCGCACGAAGTCCGACGGTGGCCCACCCAGGCGTGCGTGCGCAGGGTTCCGCCAGGTGCCCCGAAAACGGCGCGGTTTCACATATTCGCGGGTCCTTCAGGTCGCCGGAGCTGAGTCGATCCTGTGGCGCGGCCCAGCGACTGTACAGCTCTGCATACGCGCCAAAGCTGGGATGCGCATAGCGTAGTCGGGCGGTCCCGAACACCGGAGGCACGCGGCGGCCCGGCTGGGTCTGACCCTCCGAGTCGGTGAGGTCGCCCTGGATCCACGTGACCGCGCCTCCGAGCGTGAACCGCTGGGCGAAGGCCACAGTCAGCTCGGCCTCAACCCCCACGTATGTGCCGCTCGCCGTATTGACCCGGTGCATGATGTCTTTGTCGTCCATCACGGTGGCGCCCTCGTACGTGGTCGGGGCCCGCTCGATGGCGTCTGACAGGGTCGTATAGAAGAACGTCCCCGACACCTCCACCGGGTCAACGGCCAGCCGCGCGCCGAGCTCGAACGTGTCACCTCGTTCGGGTCGCAACTCCGCGTTGGGCACCTCGAAGAAGTTACCGGTGTCGCCGAGGACGGTGGTCTCCTGCAGGTTTGGGGCTCGGAATCCCTGATCGAAGTTCGCGAAGATGTTGAGTGTGTCTCGAATGAGCAGCTGGACTCCCCCCGACGCGACCACTCCCAGGTGTTGGTAGCTTACCTGTCCCAACCCCGGGACGCCGGGAGCGCTGGCCTGAAAGTAGCTCACCCGGGCGCCGGCCCGAAGGTGGAGCTGGAATGCGCCCGCGCTGAGGGACAGTGGAATGGCCGTCGCAGCGACATAGGCGCCAGTGCTCAGGAAGGTGCTCCCCTCCGAGAAGTTGCCGCGGGCCTTTATCTCTGACGCGAAGTCGTCTTCGGCGCGTCCGTCGATCCGCGTCGAGGTGGTGACCGTGTCCCAGCCGATGTCACCGCCCAAGGTCAGTCGGAGCCTGTCGTCCAGCAGCTTCAGGGAGAGTCGCGCGTCGCCGTTGAGTCCCTGGACGAGGTCCTGGTTGAGTCGCGTCTTCAGCACCTGGGACAGCTCACGGGTGGCGCAGGCCTGGATGTCGACGGTGTGGTCGGGCGTCTTGCGGCAATTGAACCGCTCGACGCTCTCGTCGACCCCGTGATACCCGATCGCGACTCGAAAGTGCTCTACGACGCCCGCGCTCGGCCGCCAGTCGAAGCGTGTATACGCGAAGTGATCCAGGTTGTGATAGGTGCGAGTCTCCCCCGAGCCGAGGCGATCCACCCGGCCCGCAGGTCCAACGCTCCCACC
>JAAZYN010000716.1 GCA_014239625.1 Myxococcales bacterium
CCGAGCCGACGCCCGAGCCGACGCCCGAGCCGACGCCCGAGCCGACGCCCGAGCCCGCAAAATCTCTCCGAGAAGGCCTTGGGAAGACTCGAAAAGAGGGCTTCATCGCCCGTCTGAGCAGCGTCTTCAAGTCCAAGCAGATCGACGAGAGCATCGTCGACGACGTGGAGGAGGTGTTGTTCACGTCGGACATCGGGATGCGCACAGCCGACAAGTTGCTTGGCGCCGTGCGGGAAGGCCTCGGCCGCAAGGAGCTCAAGAGCCCGAAGAAGGTCTGGTCGCTGCTGCGCGAGCACGCCCAGGGCATGCTCGCCGCGGCGGCGGACGGCGGTACCCTTGGGACCCCTGAGGAGGGGCAACCGTTCGTCACGATGGTGCTTGGCGTCAATGGCGCAGGAAAGACCACGAGCATCGGCAAGATCGCCCACCAACTCATCGGCGAGGGCAAGCAGGTCCACCTCATCGCCGGGGACACGTTCAGGGCCGCGGCCGCCGAGCAGCTAGAAGTGTGGGGCAAGCGGGTGGGTGCGGAGGTTTTTCGCGGCAAGGAGGCGGCCGATCCCGCCTCGGTCGTGTTCGACGGGGTTCGGGCCGCGCTGGAGGCCGGCGCAGACAACGTGTTGGTAGACACGGCGGGCCGTCTACATACGCAGACCAACCTCATGGAGGAGCTGCGGAAGGTGCGCCGCGTCATGGGCAAGGCGATCGCAGGTGCACCTCACGAAGTCTTGATGGTGCTGGACGCGACCACGGGTCAGAACGCCATCGAGCAGGCCAAGCAATTCAAAGAGGCCACTGACGTGACGGGGATCATCCTCACCAAGCTGGACGGCACCGCCAAGGGTGGGGTGGTCATCGGCGTGTGTGATGAGCTGGAGATTCCCATCAAGCTGATAGGTATCGGCGAGCGAGTGGCGGATCTGCGTCCTTTTCGAGCCGAAGAGTTTGTGGAGGCCCTGTTTGGAGACGCCGAGTAGTGCCCGTTCAAACGTCACACATTGACCAACGCCTCGATCAAGCAGACGAATCATGGGCCTGGCCCGGGTTGACCATCCGTTTTATGGCGCGCTACAGTCGCTGCGGCACCCACGCAAGGTGGCCAAGCGACTGTCCGCAATCAGTCGAGACCAACGAGAGGCACCCTTGAGACGATTAGTCGCGCTGCTGACGATGCTAGGCCTGGTATACATACCAGCGCCGAACGCCGCGTCCGCAGCTGAACCAACGAAGAAGGCGCCCGCTACTAAGACGGATCGAGCCAAGCGCGCCGCGCAAAAACGCAAAGCTGCGGCTCGTGAGGCGGCTGAGAAGGCTCGTCTGGCGCGGCAAGAGTTGATCAAGTCGGTCCGAGTGATTCAGCGGCGACCGTTCCTGCACGCCATGCGATTCGAGCTGCAGCTCCTGGGTGGGATCGGGCTCGCCGACCGAATGTACAAACACGCCCACGCCGCGGCCCACGGACGCTTTCATATCGACGAGGCGTGGTCGGTGGGGGCGGGGTACACCCACTACTTCAATTTCGAGTCAGCGCTCCTCACCTCCCTGACGACCGACTACGAGCTGTACCCGGAGCGCTCCCTGCAGCGTTTCTACGCCGGGATCGATGTCGGCTTCGCCCCGATCTTCGGAAAGTTTGCAGCGTTTGATAGCGGGCTGGTGCACTTCGACCTGTACATCACTCTGGGCGGCGGGGTGATCCAGACCAGCCGCTCCGCGGACATCAAGCCTGTTGGCTCCATTGGTGTGGGTTGGCGGCTGATGATCACCAAGTGGTTCACGTTCGTGGTGGAGTTCAAAGATCACATCTACGTCGAGAACTTCAACCGCGGTGACGAGGTGGTGAACAACCTCATCTTGCAGGCCGGCTTCAGCTTCTTCATTCCCTTCGACTACGACTATAAGTACCCACGATGAGTAGAATGGGACATCTCGGCATTTTGAAACGGGCAACCGTCGTGGCGTGCGCGCTTGTGATGGTGTCGACATCGACGGCTCAGGCTGAAGTCGATGTGCTCGAAGGCCAGCCCTCGATCCGCAACAAACAGCTTTACCTGGAGGGCAGGCACAACATCTCGGTCTGGTTCGGGTCCACGGTCAACGACGACTACGTCCACAACCTCATCGGTGGCCTGTCTTATCGATACTTCCTGGAGTCCTGGTTTGGTCTTGGGCTGGACGTCGCCGGGGGCTTCGGCGCGGACACTGAGCTGACTGGCGCCATCAACAAGCAGCTCTCGCTGGGTCAGGAGACCTTCGCGCTGTCGACCAGCACGCTGCGGCTCCTCCTGCACGCGACGGCCGAGATCGTTCCGTTCGAAGGCAAGTTCATGATCTTCGGTGCAGAAGCTCGCATCGACTTTCACCTGACCCTCGGCGTCGGGGTGGCGCTCGCCGCGGGGACGGGCAAGCTGGAGACCGAGTTCGGTGTGATGCCGGTGGCTGGCGTGGGCTTCAGGTTCTTCCCCTCAGACTGGATCGCCATCGGGTTCGATGCGAGGGACTACATCGTGCAGCGGGTCCTGGCGTCCCCGCGCAGCGGTCCGATTCCCGGATCGGAATTTGGGAACAACTGGCTGTTGAGTTTGTCGATCCAGTTCTTCTTCCCGACCGAACCAGAAATACGCCCCTGAGCGACGGCGTTTCTGAGATCTCAACGCCGGAGCAACAGATGAAACGCATTT
>JAAZYN010000717.1 GCA_014239625.1 Myxococcales bacterium
CACGTCGACCTGAAAGCTCAGCAGCGGGTGACCGGGGGGCCCATCCTCAGCCCCACCGTCGAGGCCGCGCGGGCCGACCGCGGCGTCGCTGTGGGGCGCGACCTCGCCTCCGGGCCGGCTCACGTCGCCACTGACGTCGGCCGGGCCGCTGTCGCCGGGCGCGGTCGCGTCAGCGGCGCCGGTTGGTTCGCAGCTGGACACGACCAGCACGGTGCCGGGGCCACACGTGGGAGGTGGCGGGTCACACGCCGCCAGCGACAGGCTGGCTGCGAGGATCAGCGCGCCGAATCGGCTCGCGGCGGGGCATCGCGTAGCGGCGGTGTCCTGGCGGGGCAACGGGCCACCTCCAATCTCAGGGCCTGGGGGTTGGGAGGCCGACAAAAACGTGCGCCAGCGGCGCGCCCACGAGACCTGACGCGGAGGATACTCATGCTCGCGCGGTGAGGCAACGGGCGTCACGTCGTCGGCGTCCGCGCGACCACGATGAGCTCACGAATCCGCTGGTCCACCGGCGTCCAGTCGAACCCCCCGTAGAGCGTGTAGTCGGTCAGCCCAGCCCGGGCCAGCAGGTGCTCCAGCTCATAGCGAAACAGGTAACGGACGCCGTAGCTGCTCTCGGCCCGACTCACCTCCCCATCCGGTCGCGCTACCTCCCAGCGCATCCGCACGGTCACCGTCTGAGCGTTGCGGTCGTGCTCTCGGCGGTCGTAGCGCGACCGAGTCAGGCCGCGCTCATCATCATCGCTGACCATGAGCTCCCAGCCGGTGCTGGTCAGCAGCTCCGGGTTTGGCTCGAACAGGTCGAAGGCCAGGACGCCTCCAGGCCTGAGCACTCGCTGAAGCTCATAGAGGGCGGCCAACTGCTCGCCCGCGGTGAGCAGGTGCTGGAAGGCGCGAAAGCCGCTGAACACGTATCCGGCGGCGCCGTCAGCCAGGGGGACCCGTCCGAAGTGCCCGTCGACCACCGTGACGTTGGCGCGAGGGTCACGCTCGAGGCGCTCGTGGAAGCCCTCGCGCATCCCCGGCGAGGGTTCCACCGCCACGACCTGCCGCGAGCCCGCCGCCTGCGCCACGGGCAGCGCCAGTCGCCCGGTCCCCGCGCCGACCTCCACCACGGTCCCACGGCTGCGATCCAGCAGCTGCGTATAGAAGGCGGCGTCCTGTCGGGCCATCTCGATGGCCCGCCAGTCATCATCGTAGCGGGCCGCCATCGCGTCGTCGTAGCCGCGCTGGGGAGCACTCGCCATCAGAACCGAAACGACATGTTGACCACCGGCACGCCCAGCGCGAGCGCCGCCACTTCCGCCCCCAGATCGACGCCCAGCGGCATCGCGAAGCCGAGGTCGACGTGGAACCAGTCGCCGTAGAAGCGGACGCCGTACCCAAACGGCACGAACGGCATGAGGGTGAGCTGCTGGTCCACCATCGCCGCGATGAACCACAGCTCCAGCTGGAAGGCGAAGAACCGGTTCACCCGGGCGACGATCCCGACGTCGATTTCGACCGCGACGGCCACGTCCGAGGCGCGAAGGTCAAGGCCGAAGTCGGATAGCTGCTGCTCGTCCAGGCCTTCTCCGAAGCCCACCCAGACGTTCATCCCCGTGTGAAAGGTCACCATCCCCCCGGTGTCCACGACGGTGTCGGCCAGGACGCCCAGGGACACGTTGAAGGTCCACTCCGAGGTGTCGTCGAAGTCCGCCAGGCCGAGGGCTCCGAACGCGCCACGCACAGCGATGACCGACGACTCCGAGCGGTACACCACGCCTTTGATGCCGAGGCTGGGGGCTAGCACAAGCAAGGGCAGGTTGAAGCTCGCCGTCGCTTGGAGGCGATCGGTGAGGCCTACCGACACCGTCAGCGCTGCCAGCTGATTGATGCTCAGGCTGACCGCGCCGTCGCCGATGGTCTCGGCGTGGGCGGCGGCCCAGCCATGATCGATGCCGGCGTCGTTTTTTCGCAGCGTGGCCATGCGGTTCACCGGCTCGGCGACGTGGTCCGGGGTGCCGGTGGGAGCCGTCCGGGGCTTCTGGTCCCCGTCGCTGGCCAGGGCATGCCCCATCAACGCCTGCGCGGCGCCCAACAACAGCCAGGCGGACCTGGTCTTCACACCTCGACCGCCCGCTGAGCAGCGGTGGCGCGCTTACGCCGCCTCGCACCGGGTCGCGGTCCGCCCGCGCGTGGAACAGTGATGCTGTGGCCCGCCATACAGGCGCTCAGTATACTCAGAAAATGGGCACTCCAACCACCGGCGCTCCATCCTCATGGGCGACGCGACCGTGGGCGCGCCGATGCCATGAACAGCCGCTGTGGGCGCTGGCCCAACCCGGAGAGCCGGGGCTCCGGATCGGCGCCCGGGGGCATCCCTCGGCTCACCCGGCCGGCGGCGCCGAACCCGCGGCTGCGTCGCCCGGGCGCACCGTGCCTGCCGAGCCCGTCTGTCGGGCCGCGGCGAGGGAGCCCCTGGGGTGGGGCAGGGCGTCAGCGTGGCGGCTGTCGCGCCATGAACCCTGCGCGTCGGGCAGGTGGCGTCAAAGGCCAGGCCTCATTCAGGCCTGAACACCTCCCGGTGGGTGGCGCCCGCGACGACGTCTTCCACGTGGAAGCGCATCGGCAGCGTCTCGTTGGCCAACCACAGCTCCGCCTGGTCGCTGTAGTGATCCGAGTCGCGGATCGCTGACTGG
>JAAZYN010000718.1 GCA_014239625.1 Myxococcales bacterium
GGCGGCCGCTGCGGTGAGCGGGATCTCCTCGTGAAGGATCGCGGGTGGCACGAGCGGTCGTAGCCGCTTGACCCTCAGATCATCGGTGCTTTGGTCGAACATGCATCGCGATGTAGCACACTCTCACCGCCATCGTCGTCTGGGGTGATCGCGGCGGGGTGATCGGGCTCGGTGGCGCTGTCCGAGGTGCCCTTGGGGGCGGGGCACGAACAGCGCCGCCCGCCCAGCGGCGGTGCTCCCACAGCCACCAGCCCCGCCGTGACGCGCTGAGCGCTGAGAGGTCCGGCGAGGCACGCGCGGTATGTCCATGAGGGTGATGCTCTCGCGCTGCGCGTCGGCGCGAGCGCGAGCCGCCGCTGTCGGCGGGCCGTGACGGTTCCGTTCAGGGCTCAGCGACAAGTCGCTCCTATGTGACCCACAACTATTGTAGTCTCTCGCGCCATGCAGCATGTCGTCTCCCATCCGCGCGAAGCCTTCCTGACCTCTGATGGTCGTCTCGAGATCCACCAGATCCCCGCCTGGAAGGACAACCTGGTGTGGCTCGTGCGCTGCACTCAGACCAACGCGGTGGCCGCCGTCGATGGGCCGGACGCGACCGCCGCCCTCGAGTACTGTGATGCGCGAGGCTGGTCTCTGGGCGCCATCCTCAACACACACACACACGCCGACCATATCGGGATCAATCGCGCGTTGAAGCGACGGGGGCTGCTCGACGGGGTGCAGGTCTACGGCCCCGCGAAGCGAGCGGGGCAGGTACCTGGCCTCACGGATCCCGTAGGGGAGGGCGACACCGTGACCATCGGGGCCGCCACGGGCCGGGTCATGTTGACCGAAGGGCACATCGACGGTCACATCAGCTTCGTGTTCGACGACGTCCTGTTTTGCGGCGACACCTTGTTTGCCGGCGGATGTGGCTACCTCTTCGACGGACCACCCGCCAAGATGTACGAGAGCCTCCGCCGGCTACGCGAGCTGGCTGACGACGTGCGCGTCTGCTGTGCCCATGAGTACACCGAGGATAACCTCTTGTTCGCGTGGTCGGTGGAGCCCGATAACGTCGCGCTGCGGCAGCGCATCGAGGCCGTCACCAGGCTGCGGGGGGAGGGACGCTGCGCCGTGCCGTCCACCATGGGTGAAGAGAGAGCTACCAACCCCTTCCTGCGCTGGGGCTCCGCTTCGATCCGCGGGCGCCTCGCCAGCGCCTGGCCGGACAGGAGCCTCGAGTCGGCCGCTGAGGTCTTCGCCGCCACCCGAGCGCTCAAAGATCGCAAGGACTACAAGGCGCTGACCCTGCCTGGCTCGACCTGAGCTGCGCGTTTTCGTACCATGCGACCGCCTTATCAAGGAGGGTTCAGTGGAGATTCGACGCGGTATTCTGGGTGGCACCACGCTGCTGTTCGCGATGACCGGTGCCGCCTGCCCTGACGCCGTCGACGGCTCGGATGCGGCCACGACCGCCGACGTGAGCGCCGATCTGAGCGACGGCGCGGGCGGAGATGGGCTGTCGGGTGACATGGGTGCCCAGGACGGGACCGCTCAGGAGATCGTCACGGACACTCCCGGCGTGGACGGCTCGACCGCTGACCTCCCGTCCACCGACACCGCTCTGGCGGATGTCGGGTTGGACGCGACATTCACCGATGGCGGTCCCCCTGCGGACGGGAGCTCAGAGGACGTGAGCGAGGACCCCGGTGGGGCGGACACGACGGCCGTCGATGCCGCGGCTGGTGACGTGGCCGCGACCGACGCTGATGTCGCCGGCGACGTCTGCCAGGAGCCCACCGCGGATCCTGCGGACCTCGTGGGAAAGGCGTGCGACAGCCCCTTTTCGCAGTCGCTCTGCGCCGACCAGAGCGAGCCATCGACCACCTTGGTGTACTGCGACGGGAGCGGGATCTGGGCGGTGCCGTCGGGGCCCGCCGATCTGTGCAACGAGTGCTGGCCCGTGGCGTGCGGCTGGGATTACAGTGACTGCGGCGTGGCCATCGGCTACATCGGGATCGGCACCTCGGGGATGAGGCGCCGCGCTCTGCGCCGCGTGCGCGTCGCCTGAACGGGCGCTGACGGGGTCACCGGCGAGTCGTCTGTGGGGTGAAGCCCAGCTGCGATCCCGGCGTCGCCCACCGCCACGTCGCCACAGGTGACGGCCTCAGCTCAACGCCTCGTGCTCCGCGCCGTCTGCCCGATGAGGTGGCGAGAGGGCTGCCTGCGCGCTGACGCCGAGGGTCGGCTGACCGACACGCGCGGGCATTTGCGTTACGATGCGCGCGATGATCCGTCCTTGCCTGCGGCAAGAGAGGTCGTAGCCCCCATGGCGCAGGGAAATAAATTCGGGACCTTCGGTGGCGTGTTTACGCCGGCGATCCTCACCATCCTCGGCGTCATCATGTATCTGCGGCTGCCGTGGATCGTCGGCGAGGGCGGCATGTGGCTGACCATCGGGATCATCCTGGCGGCCCACGTCATCAGCGTCACCACCGGGCTCAGCGTCGCCTCCATCGCCACCGACAAGAAGGTCAAGGTAGGCGGCCCCTACTACATCGTTTCACGCAGCCTGGGTCTGCCCATCGGTGGGACGCTCGGTCTGGCCATCTACATCGGCCTGTCGTTCTCCGTCAGCCTGTACGTAATCGGGTTTTGCGAGAGCGTGTTGACCTACTTCGGCTACGAGATGTCCAAGG
>JAAZYN010000719.1 GCA_014239625.1 Myxococcales bacterium
CGCATCGCAGTTGTCATGGGCCCCGGTAGGACTTGGACTGGGCTCCAGGCACACCCCCGGCAGCTCCGGCTCGCCGATGACCACGTCCCACGTGCCGTCGAAGGTCGTCCCGTGCTCATCGACGACGCCAACGGTCAAGGTCGCCGGCCTCCCACGCCACAACTCTCCATCGATGATGATCTGCAGCTCCCACAGATAATCGAAGCCGTCGGTAAAATGGACGGTGCGCATCTCTTTGCGGGCGACCGAAGCGACGGTGGTGCCTCCGCTCTCGAGCGCCAGTGACACCTGCATCGCGCCGGCGAAGTGCGCCTGGCTCCTGAGGCCCAGCACGACCATGAAGAGGCCTTGGTGACCGAAGATGAGATCCAGCGGGCCGCCGTCTTCGAGCGGCACGAACAGCGCCGGCTCCATCGTCTGCGTCGGATGTTGGCCGATGACGACGGGCGCTGGCGAGCCCTTGGAGTCACCGCTGGCGCCCTGGGAGTCGACCACCGCGGTCGCGTCCGGCCCACCGACCGCCGGCACCAGGGGGCTCGCGGGGCAGCCAGCCACCGAGACGCTCAGCGCGAGCGCCGCAGCTACAGCTCCACGGGCCCTGCCAGGCAGCAAGCGGTCAGCCCTTCCGGCTGGGCACCTTGACGGGCTTCGGAACACCGGCTTTGTACCCGGACCGCTTGATCGCGTCGACGATCTCCGCCGTGGTCACCAGCGCGGCGTCGTAGTAAACCGCCGCGTGATTCGTCTTGAAGACCACGTTCGCGGCGAGCACGCCCTGAATCTTCATCAACATCACCTGGACCTTGTTGGCGCAGCCATCGCACGTCATGCCATGAACCGGGATGACCACGTTGGCCGGGTTGGTCGCCTGCTTGGTCTTGGCCGGCGTGGGCTTGTCGACGCCGCATGCGAACGCCGCCGGGGCGACGACTGAAAAGCCACCTACAGCGACGACGGCGATGAAAAACAAGTGCTTCAGGGGATGCATATTCGACGTTCCTGTCAGAGCCTGTGCGTATCGCGCCAAGACTATACCCGCTCCGCCCGCGCGGCGGAAGCGTTAGCGTCAGTGTTCGACACCGGCCAGGCCGGAGGTGAACGCGACGGCGTCGGCGTCTCCCGTGGGCTACACCACCACGTCCAGGATTTGAGCGCGCGTCAGGTAGTCCTCGAGATGGGCAACGTACTCCTCGATGAGGAGGTTCAGTTCGATGTGAACACTGTCACCGTCGACTCGAGGCGTCCCGTCGATGGGAATCTCAGTGTCGGGCAACACGAGCACGCCTTGAAAGCTATCGGCGCCGCGGATAGCGGCGGCGGCCGGTAGCAACACGCCGGTCCGGGAGATCGCCCAGACGTTGTGGGTCTGGCCCGCCTTCGTCCGCACCGCCGCGGGCAACGTGCTTGGAGGCACGATGGTGTAGTTGACCCGGCGGTTGCGTCCGATGTTGGTCTCCAGAAAGTCATCCACCGGCTTGCTGATCGGGGTCTCGTGGCTGCCCAACACCAGCTCGCGAAGCTCTTTCATGTCCTTCTGGGTGGCGATGATGCGGTTGCGCATCTCGTCGATGCGGCGCTTGTCGCGATTGATCTTGTCACTCAGGACCCCCAGCAGGTTCTGACAGAAGCGAAACGAGAGCTCGCCGGAGCCTTCGAGAAAGGCCATCAGCTTTTCGCGCTCGACGCGCAGCAGCACCGTGCCGTCATGCGCCCGGGCGGTGGTGTTGCGCCGCACCCCGGTGAGCACACCGAGCTCTCCGATGATGGCGGGCGGGCGCAGCCGCATGACCTCGTCGTCACCCTCGTAGAGAGAGACGCGACCGCTCACCAGAAGATCCAGATGATGGGCCTCACTTCCCGCCGCGAAGAGCTCCCACCCTTCGGTCGCTTTCACGGTGTCGAACTGGGCGACGAAGCTCTGCAACTGGGCGTCGGTGAGATCGGCGAAGATTGGGAGGCTGCTCAGAGCATCTTGGTACGGCGCGGACATGGGATCCTCCTTGAGGGACGGCGATACAACCAAAGCGGGTTGGCTTTTGCAAACCCGCGCGCAGTGATCGCCGTTGGACGGCGTCCTCGAACCGTGATTCCAGTGCACGTGCGGCGGCAACGGGGTCCCCATCGATGGACGCGTATCAGCGTCGCTCCAAGGCCCGCACCAGGTCCGAAGAAGGCCCCGCTCCAACTGATGGAGCCAACCCGCGTCCCGATCGAGCAGGGGCGACCTCGACGCAGCGCAGCGCCACCGCGCCTTGCTGATCGCGTTCGCCTCCGGGGCCCAGCAGCGGTCGGCCGGCTCGCACTTCGGGCACCCTCTGCGCTCCTCGGTTCAAGCGGTGCTCTTCCTACGTCACACCGAGGACTTACAACGGCGCGCGCCGCGGAATCCGTCGGCGCGCGGCCCGGGGAGGTGAAGCGTCCAGGCTGACCTCAGCGCGGTGCCAAGAGCGCGCGCGCCAGTGGGATCGCACATAGCCCCAGCACGATCGAAACCCAGAGAACCGTGGGCAGACGCCAGAGCACGCGGCCCAGTGCGTCCAGAGAGGCTCCTTCGATCTCCCAGGCCACCAACACCAGCCAGGTCCCGAGCAACCACATGCCGATGCCGCCGACCAGCATCAAAAACACCGGCCCCACCGCCGAGGGTCGGCCACCCGCTCCTCGTCTCGTCCCTCCCC
>JAAZYN010000071.1 GCA_014239625.1 Myxococcales bacterium
GATGCTCGTCGGGTGACCGTCGGCACCTCGGATGACGCGCCCATAGCCCGTCGGGTCCGGGGCCCGAAAGGAGGTCATGGTCAGCGCCGCGCCGTGAGCGCGATGGGCTGCCACCAGCTGGCGCAGGGTGCCTTCATCGAGAGCCGGAGTGTCACCGCACAGGATCATGACGTCGCCATAGCCGACCGTCTGCGACAGGGCACACTGCACGGCGTGACCCGTGCCGCGGGGCTCGGCTTGCTCCGCCGAGGTGATTCGGTCAGCTCGAGCACCCAGCGCCGCCCGCGCCACGGTCAGCACGGCGTCACCTTGGTAACCCGTGACCAGGACTACCCGGTGAGCGCCCGCATCCAGGGCCGCCGCGACGGGATAGGCAACCATCGGCCACCCGAGCAAGGTGTGCAGCACCTTACTCCGCTCCGACCTCATTCGCGTGCCCCGGCCAGCGGCCAGCACGACAGCACATACAGACGTTGGGTCACTGGCGTCAGTCATGGCGCGGATTTAGGCACCAATCGCGTCAAAGCGCCACCCGTTTTGATGTCGGCGGGGTCAACGGTACTGCAACGCGAGCTTCTCATAGGCCCGGATCTTGTCGCGGATCTCGGCCGCCTTCTCGTAATGGAGGTCCGCAGCCAGGTCCATCATCTCGCGCTGCCAACCGTCGAGCATCTCGCCGAGCTCCTTTGCAGACATCTCGGAGACCCGTCGAGCGGCGGCCGCATCGACCGCCTGGCCGCCCTTGCTCCGCTGCCGGCCGCTGAAGCCCTCGGTGTCTGGGACAGGGCGCAGCGCGCGCTGAATGGTCGCGGGGATGATCCCGTGCTCGGCGTTGTAGGCCTCCTGGATCCCGCGCCGGCGCGCCGTCTCGTCGAGCGCCAAGCGCATCGAGTTGGTGACGCGGTCGGCGTACATCACGACCACCCCATCGACGTTGCGCGCGGCCCGGCCGATGGTCTGGATGAGGCTCCGCTCGCTGCGTAGAAAGCCCTCCTTGTCGGCGTCCAGGATGGCGACGAGGCTGACCTCCGGAAGATCGAGCCCCTCGCGCAGCAGGTTGATGCCTATCAGCGCGTCAAACGTCCCCCGGCGCAGGTCATCGAGGAGCTGGATGCGCTCCAACGTGTCGATGTCCGAGTGCAGATAGCGACACTTGACGCCCAGGTCCTGATAATACTCGGTCAGATCTTCGGCCATGCGCTTGGTCAGCGTTGTCACCAGGACGCGCTGATCCCGCTCCACGCGCAGACGTATCTCCCCCAGCAGGTCGTCGACCTGATCGGCGACCGGGCGAATACTCACCTCCGGATCGACCAGACCGGTGGGTCGAATGAGCTGCTCGACGACGACGCCCTGGGTCTGCTCAATCTCAAAATCCCCCGGCGTGGCGCTCAGATAGACGACCTGGCTCACCCGCTGCTCGAACTCGTCGAAGGTGAGGGGCCGGTTGTCGAGCGCGCTGGGCAACCGAAATCCGTGCTCGACCAGGACGCTCTTTCGCGACTGGTCGCCACGATACATGCCGCCGACCTGGGGGATGGCCACGTGGGACTCGTCGATCACCACGAGGTAGTCGTCCGGGAAGTAGTCCAACAACACGGGCGGTGGGTCGCCCTGGTCGCGCCCCGTGAGATGTCGCGAATAGTTCTCGATGCCGTTGCAGAAGCCGAGCTGCTCGAGCATCTCCAGATCGTACATCGTGCGCTGCTCCAAACGCTGCGCCTCCAACTCCATGCGCGCGCTGCGGAGGTCACGCAGGCGCTGGCCAAGCTCCTCTTGAATGGTGCCGATGGCCCGCCGTATCGAATCGCCCGGGGTCACGTAGTGGCTCGCCGGATACACCCCAATGGTGGGGATCCGTTTCAAGGATCGCCCGCGCAGCGGGTCGATGACGTGGATCGCCTCGATCTCGTCGCCCCAGAACTCCAGACGAATCGCGTGCTTGTCCTCGTTGACCGGAAACACCTCGACGGTGTCGCCGCGGACTCGAAAGGTGCCGCGCTTGAAGTCATAGTCATTGCGCTCGTACTGGATATCTACCAGGTCTCTCAGGAGGCGATCGCGCTCGACCGTCTGGCCCTCCTCGAGATAGACGAACATGTCCTTGTAGGCGTTCTTGTCGCCAATGCCGTAGATGCACGACACGCTCGCGACGATGATGACGTCGCGGCGCGTCATCAGGGCGGCCGTCGCCGAGTGGCGCATCCGGTCGATGGCCTCGTTCACCAGCGAGTCTTTTTCGATAAAGGTGTCGCTGGACGGGACGTAGGCTTCGGGCTGGTAGTAGTCGTAATAACTGACGAAGTACTCGACAGCGTTGTCCGGAAAGAACTCCCGAAACTCCCCGAAGAGCTGCGCCGCGAGCGTCTTGTTCGGCGCCAGGATGAGCGCCGGGCGCTGGACCCGCTCGATGACGTTGGCGACGGTGAAGGTCTTGCCCGTGCCCGTCGCGCCGAGCAACACCTGGGCACGCTCACCCTCCTCCAACCCCGCGACGATCTCCTCGATGGCCGTCGGCTGGTCGCCGGCGGGCGCATAGTCACTCACCAGCTTGAAGGGTCGTCCGTTCACGTCAGGGACCATCGAACCGGTCCGCCCCAGAGTCAAGAGCAGTCACCCGCGCTGAAGGCTCGGTTGCCGCGCCAGCACCTCAGCCGCCCCTGAGGACACACTGCCGTCCGTCGTCCACCGTGAGCTTGACGCTGATGGCCCCCTCCGCAGCCCGCGGCAGGCAGCGACGACGGGATGTTCGGGTTGGGTGCCGAACCGGGGTAGACTCGCCCCCGTGGTGCCCCCGACGACCTCACAGAGCAAACCCGCAGGGATGTTGACGGCCGCCTATGTGCTCGCGTTCGGCGCCATGACGTGGACCGCCGGGTTCGCGATCGGCGACCTGGGCCCCATCTGGAGCGCCGCCGCCGGTTACGCCGCCGCGACGATCGTGATCTTCATCTTCAGCGTCGCCTACGACAACAGCTCCGTCTACGATCCCTTCTGGAGCGTCGCCCCGGTGGCCCTCGCGCTGTGGGGATGGATCGTCCTGGGTCCCCCGCAAGACCCGATCCGTGGGTGCCTCGCCCTGGGGATGACGAGCTGGTGGGGCGCCCGGCTGACGTATAACTGGTGGCGCGGCTGGCCCGGGATGCATCACGAGGACTGGCGCTACGTCGATTTCCGCCGCAAGACGGGGAGAGCCTATTGGCTGGTCAGCTTCGCCGGCATCCACGGGTTCCCGAGCGTTCAGACGTTCCTTGGATCCATCCCGTTGATGTTCGCCGTGAGCGAGGGGGGGGGCCCCCTCGGATGGCTCGACGGGCTCGCTGCGGTCGTCGTCGCTACGGCGATCGCGCTGGAGACCATCGCGGATCGACAGCTCCACGACTTTGTCGCCGGCGAGCGCGCCCCTGGCGACGTCCTCGAGGCCGGCCTTTGGGCCCACAGCCGGCACCCCAACTACTTCGGTGAGGTCATGTTCTGGTGGGGGTTGTGGCTCTTCGCGCTGTCCGCCGGCGCGCCGCTCTGGACGGTCGCGGGAGCGGCCAGCATCACGGCCATGTTCCTCCTGGTGAGCCTGCCCCTGATGGAGCGCCGGATGATCGCCCGGCGCCCACACTACGCCGACGTACAACGCCGCGTGTCGATCCTGGTACCCTGGCTCCGTCGCGACCGATAGGCCTACATGAAGCCCAGCTCGAGGCGCGCCTCGTCGCTCATGCGCTCGGGTGACCAGGGCGGGTCGAAGGTCAGGTCCACAGCCACCTCCAGGACGCCAGGGATCCGGCGCATGGCCGCCTCCACATCGTCGATGAGGACCTGCCCCATGCCGCACCCGGGCGCGGTCAACGTCATATCCACCTCGACGCGGTAGCCGAGGGCGTCCGGCTGCTGGGGCGCTCCCAGATCGTGCCGATAGATCAGCCCCAGCTCCACAATGTTGACCGGGATCTCGGGGTCGTAGCAGGTTCGAAGCTGCTCGACGACCTGCGCTTCGGTCACCACCACCTTGCCGGCGTCATCGTACTGCGCCTCCAGCTCCGGCACAGGCTCGCGGCCCACCGCGTCAGCGTCCCGGCCAGCGACCCTCACCAGGTACCCGTTGGACATCTGCAAGGTGAAGTTCCCACCGAGGACCTGGGTGATGTATCCGATCGTGCTCTCGGGGATGGTCGTCTCGATGCCGTCGGGGACTATGACCGCAGGACAGTCACGCTGGAACGTGACCTCCTCGAACATTCGGGCTCCGTGCATCGTTTCACTCCACTCGACGGGAATTAAATAGGACCGGCCGGGTCCATTTTCACCCACGTTGTTACGAGCCCGACCGACGATGTCAAGAACTGGTGGTGCTCATGGTGACGACCTGGCAGGCCGCGATTCTATGGTGCGGCCGCATCGCAGCGCGTGATACCGTGCATTTTATGCGATGGCTCACCAAGCAAGCGATGGAGCTCGTCATGCCCTCAGGCGGACGACTCAAGGGGATCGGAGAGACCGACATGGACGGCTTCCTCGACGCCTGGGAGGCGGATGCGCCAGCCGCGTTCAGGTGGGGGCTGGTCGCCGGATCGGCCCTCGTGATGGCCAGCCCTGTGCTGACCATCGGCGTCCCGTTGCCCGCCAACGCGCTGTCGCCCCGAAAACGCGACGAGCACATCTACAAGCTGTCCATGCACCCGGTGTACATGGTCCGGCAGGTGTCTTTCATCGTAAAGATGGTGGCCGGCCTGGCCTGGGGCCAAGATCCGGACATCCGCCGGGACTGCGGCGTCGTCGCCCAGGGAGATGACCCCGGCACCTGGCGCGGGAGCTTCTAGTGCCCCGGATGAACACCACGCGGTCACCATCCTGGCTTGTCTGGCCCTTGCCGTCGTTGCTCGGCCGTGAATGGCCCCCGGCCAGTCCTGCGGCCTCGCGTCTTGGCAGGAACCAGACCGCTGGCGGAGTGAGACCGCGAACTTTCCACACGGGGCACCAGTGCCCCGTATGAACACTACGCGGTCACCATCCTGGCTTGTCTGGCCCCCGCCGTCGTTGCTCGGCCTTGAATTGACCCCCGCCAGTCCTGCGGCCTCGCGTCTCGGCGGGAACCAAACCGCTGGCGGAGGGAGACCGCGAACTCTCCACACGGGGCACTAGATGAAGCACTACGCTTTCCAGCCCAGGGGCCAGGACGTGGAGCTCGCCGCCGACTATGTGGTCGTCGGGAGCGGCGCCGGGGGCGCCTCGGTAGCGGTCGGGCTCGCTCGGCTCGGGGCCGACGTGGTCATCGTCGAGGCGGGACCGTGGCGGGATCCCCAGGACTACCCGACGACCACCTACGGAGCGATGCGCGACATGTTCGACGACTTCGGCGTGGGCGTGGCTGTGGGGCGCTCCGCCATGCCCATCGTCCAGGCTCGAGTGGTGGGCGGAACGACGGTCATCAACTCCGCGATCGTCGTGCGAACTCCGGGCGACGTGTTCCGGGACTGGCAGCGCGACCATGGGATCGGCGGCGACGCCATGGCGGACGCGGTCTGGCGCGCGCAAGACATCGTCGAACGCGACATTCACGTGTCAAAGGTCCCCCGGAAGACCTGGGGACGGACCAACGCGCTGGCGGACAAGGGCTCGAAATCGCTAGGCTATCACGACCACGACATGCACCGGAACGTGAAAAACTGTGCCGGACACGGGCAATGCCTGCAGGGATGCAGCGCGGGCCACAAGGAGAGCACCAACCTCAACTACGTCCCGGAGACGCTGCGGCTGGGCGGACGGCTGCTCAGCTGTGCGCCGGTGGCCAAAGTGATCCTCCAAGGGCGACGGGCGACGGGCGTCCGCGGTCGTTTCGTCCACCCGACCACCAAACGCAAGGGCGCCTCGTTTGCGGTGCGCGCGAAGAGAGCGGTGGTCGTGGCCTGCTCGACGACTCACAGCCCGACGCTGCTCGCGCGGTCCGGCCTGAAGTCGCACGCTCTCGGCAAGTATTTCCGGGCCCACCCGGGCACGGGCATCTTTGGCGTCTACGACGACCCGGTGGACCTCAACTCAGGGGCCACCCAGGGCTGGGCCAGCACCAAGTTCCGCGAGACCGACTCGATCAAGCTGGAGACCCTGTCCATCCCCCTGGAGCTCATCGCCAGCCGCCTGAGCGGGGCCGGACACCGGTTGATGGACCGACTGTCGGAGTACCGACACCTGGCGATGTGGGTCATGGCGGTGCGGGCCGAGGCCGTGGGCCGCGTGTGGGCGACTCCCTTTGGTAAGCCCTTGGTCACCTATTCGATGACCCGCCGGGACATGCACGCGCTGCGCACGGGCGCATACAAGATCGCCAAAATGCACGTCGCCGCTGGAGCCAAGAAGCTCGTCCCCGGCATCTATGGGATGCCCTACGAGATCCCCGCGAACAAGGTGGACTCGATCCGCCACGCTCCCCTGACACCGTCGTCGTACACCGCCATCATGTCTCACATCTTCGGCGGCTGCGTCATGGGCGCCGATCCGCGGCGCTCTGTGGTGGATGGGGACGGGTGGGTGCACGGCTACGATGGCCTGATGGTCGCCGACGCTTCCGCGATCCCCAGCACCTTGGGGGTCAACCCCCAGCACACCCTGATGGGCCTGGGCTTGGTGCGGGCCGAGCAGATCATGGGGGGGCAGCTGGAGATGCCGACCAAACGGGCGCGCGCTTCGAGGGTGAAGAAGAAGTCCCAGAAGAAGCCGGCCTGAGCCGCCCGTCGCGCGGTCTCGCGGCGGCCTGGCTTGAGCCCACCGAGGCGTCAACCGATGGCTCCAGCGCTCAGGGATGACCGACTGAGAGCCACTCACCCACGTGACGGTAGACGTCGCGCCACGCGCTGCCTGCCATGAGCATATCCATGTGCCCGTAGTTGCGCGTGCTGCCGTGCCCCTTCCCTACCACGATGAAGTCGCGTTCGGGCGACCCCAGCGCGCGGTAACCGGCCTCCACAACCGATGGCGGCACCACCTTGTCGGTCTCACAGGCGATCACCCGGACGGGGTGGCGGACACGCGCCAAGGCGTCATCATAGCGCTCACCGGCGAGGCTGGTCATGTGCCCGTCCACGACCCAACCCATGAGCTGGCCCAAAAATGTCCCGGGCATGTCCTCGACGGCGTGGTCTAGAAACAGGCGGCGCTCGTGCCGGCTCATGTTTCCGACCCGCGAATGCTGACGCCACATCACGAGGTGGCCGAGAGGGCCGCGCGTCTTGCTGATGGCGTCGAGCTTGAGCCCTGACACCCGATCGAGCAACGACCGCGCGCGCCGCGAGGGGCGCCTCAACAACGGTCGCCCGAAGGCAGGCAACATGTGCCCGAGCCCTGCCGGAGCTGACAGAGTCACCGCGCGGTCGATGGGAGCGTCGATGTGACGGCCCAGGTAGAGATAGGTCAACAGCCCGCCGAGGGAGTGGCCCACGAGATCGATCGCCTCCACGCCAGTCTCGGCGACGATCTGAGACACCGCGGCCGGAAGATCCACATCGAGCATGCGGTCAGCGTCCACCGGCGGGCGCAGCCGCGCCAGCAGATCCCGCGACGAGCGGCTCCCGCGAAACTCCAGCAACCAGACGTCGTGCCCATGGTCATTCAAGAAGCGCGGGAGATTTGCCTCGGGAGACAGGCCGAAGCCAAAGCGATTGGCCGCTACCCCGTGGAGTAGAAGCACCGGGCGCTTGCCGCGACAGCGACGACGCGGCGGGCTCCGAAACAGACCCAAAGAGTAGCCGTCCGACGTCTCGAGCGCGTAACGCTGATAGCCCACAGGGCCTTCATTGCCCCGCAGCCCTGGGGCTGCTTCGACCAAGCGCAGGTTGCCGCCGCCGCTGTCTGCGGTGGGGTACAGTCGGTCGGCCGGGAGAGAAGAGATCACCATAGTGTTTCACGCTACCCAGCCGCTTGGCTGGCGCTGGGGGCGCAGAAGATTCTTAGTCCGAACCCAGAGGCGCAACAAAAAATTGCCTGCCGAGCGCTCGCTTGGCAGCCCCCTATGGCGCCACGACCCTCACCGTAGGCGGCGACGCGGAGGCTTCAGCCGGGTAACCGTCCGGCCAGCGGGAGCTCGAACGCGAACACGGTCCCTCCCTCGGTGTTGGTGAAGCCGATCGTTCCGCCATGAGCGTCCACGATCGATTTGGCGATGAACAAACCCAGCCCGCTGCCCTGCGCCTTGCGGCTCGCCTGTTGCTCGGCCTGGGTAAACCGCTCGAAGATTCGGCCACGAAACTCGACAGGGATCCCAGGGCCTGAGTCCGCGACGGAGAAACGGGCCCGGACCGGGTCCAGCGTCAGCCCGACCCGCACCGCCGAGCCTGGTGGCGAAAACTTCGCGGCGTTGCCCAGGAGATTCGTCAGCACCTGCACCACGCGCGTCTCGTCCGCGAACAGTTTTACCGCCGAGACAGCCTCGCTGGCCCCCCTGTCATCGATCTCAAAGACGACGCCGTGCCGCTCCTGCAAGCCGGCGCAGTCCTCGACCGTCCGGCGTACGACCGCGTGGGGGCATAGAACTTCGCGCTGAAGCTCCAAGCGGCCGGCGACCATCTTCTGGAGGTCCAGCAAATCGCTGACCTGTCGCAGCAGCCGGGCTGAGTTGCGGCGGGCGATGGTGAGCATCTGCTGAAGCCCCGTCGGGACCTCCCCACACACGCCGGAGCTGACCAGCTCCAGCGAGCCGATGATCGATGTCAGCGGCGTGCGCAGCTCATGGCTGACGACGCTGATGAAGTCGTCCTTCATCCCGTCCGCGCGAACGCGCTCGGTGATGTCTTCACGGATGAACAAGAGCATGACGTGGCCAGTAACTGGATCGGTCACCGCCCGGGCCGTCACCATGTGCCATGCACGACCCGCCAGGGTCGACGCGCGATAGCGGCCGCTGAACGCCTGATCGAGCATCACCTGATCGATGATCGGTTGGGCCGCCCCCGGATGGAGGAACGTCGCCGTCAACGGGACGTCTGCACCGAAGCCCAGCTCCATCGCGGGGTTGGCGAACAGCGCGTTGCCCTCGAGGTCGTAGAGCCCGATCATGACCCGAGTATGCCGTAGCGCCTCCACGGCACGCTGGTCGCGCTCTTCGTGAGCGCTGCTGCGTTCGGCGATGACCTCGATGAGCATCGCCTCATGCCCATCGTCGAGCGTCCACGGTGACACCTTCATCGTCACCTGAGTCGGCTCCCCGTCTGGGAAGAGCGTGTAGGAAAACTCAGCGCGCTCGCCGGCGCCGACGCGCCGCTGCAGCACCTCGAGCTGGCGCCGGGCGCCTTCGCTCAGAGGCCGAAACTCTCTGGCGATGAGCGCCTCGAGGCTGTCTGCGTTCCAGAAACGAACTGCGGCGGCGTTCGCCCAAATCACCCCGACGCGAGCGAAGTCATGGAGCCAGATAGGCGTCTCGAGTTGGTCGAGTATTCGAATAGGGTCCACAGTTTCAGCGTTTCAGTTACATTGACGCGCTCCAGACATCGTCGCCGCGACGGGTGGCCCCAGAGAGGAGAGCCGCTGCACTATAATGCACGGACCGACGGTGCCTCATCGCGCCCTCGAGTCACAAAGAGGTTCCCGTGACCGCGACCGCTCTGCACATCGTAACCTGGAATGTACTCGCCGACGCCTACATCGCCAAGCACGACTCCTACGGCGGCTGCGCTCCCCGGGACCTGGAGCCGGCGTCGCGCCAACGGCGCCTCTGCGCGTCACTTTCGAGCCTCGGAGCGGACGTCTACTGCCTCCAGGAGGTCGACCCAGCGGCCCATCTCGCGTTCGCGGCCGCCCTCCCCGATCACCGTGGCTGGCACCTGCCGAAGGGGCGAAGCAAGCCCGACGGCTGCTCGACCTTCGCCAAACGCTGTTGGCCCGCGCTCGACGTCGCGGAGATGTCGTACGACGACGACACCGGCTGTGTCGCGCTGACCCTCACGCTGCGATGGGGAGAGGCGTCGGTGGCGATCACCAACACGCACCTGAAGTGGAGCTCGCCCGAGACCGCGCCGTCGAGACACCGCGGATATCGTCAAGCCGAGCAGCTCTTGGCCGATCCGCCGAGGGCCGACGCGTGGATCGTCTGCGGCGACCTCAACGCCGAGCCGAGCTCCGCGGTGCTCGATCGCTTTCGACGAGCTGGCCTGCGGAGCGTGCACGCGGAGACGGCGTTCACCTGCAACGCCGGGGGGCGTCCGCGGAAGATCGACTTCACGTTGTGCGACGGCGCGCTGAACGCTGTAGAGACGCCTGCGCCGATGCGGTTGAACCCCGTCACTCCGCTGCCAACCGCAGGTTGTCCGTCAGACCACCTTCCGGTGGAGACCGCGTTTGAGTACTTGCGCATCGGAGCGTCCCCCGATACTTAGGCGACATGAGCATGGTCACTGTTGAATCGCGTGGGGAATCGACGCTCATCGCCTTCTACACCCAGATGGCGACGGAGCTGGACAAGATCGGCCGGGATATACTGAATTTCCTGGCGCGCTCCTTGATGGAGCGAGGCTGGTTACCGTCGGTGGGCAACGTGATGGAGCAGCTGTCAGATGACTACCCGGCTCAGCTGCTGCCGGAGATCATCGAAGATCTCAAGCGCCGTCGCCTCCTCAAGACCGACGATGAGGGTAAGCGGATCACACAGTTCCTTGGCTCATTGTCGCTGATCCGCACGC
>JAAZYN010000720.1 GCA_014239625.1 Myxococcales bacterium
GTCTCCGGCCGGCGCGGCGCCGCGCCACTTCGGCCTGATGGGGGCTGCCTTACCCGAGCTCGTCGCTCGACACGATGGGGTGGTGGTCGTCGACAAACCCGCTGGGCTGGCGAGCACCGGCCGGACCCTGCAAGACCCCGACTGCGTCCAGTGGCAGCTCATGGCGCGACTTCGACGGTCCAAGGTCTGGGCGGTTCATCAGCTCGACAAGCTGACCAGCGGTCTGAACGTCTTCGTGCTTAAAAAGGCGCTCGTCGCGGAGTGGGCCGAGCGCCTGCGCTTCCCGCAGGCGACGAAGACGTATCTGGCCATCGCCGCTGGCCCGTGGCCTGAAGACGAGGCCTTGCGCGCGTCGCTGGGCGTGGTGGCGAAGGCGTCGACGGCCGCCAGCGCGTCGTCGCATTGCGCCGTGCACGTCGACCTCCCCATCGGGCGGGTGACCCGTGGCGGCAAGACCTTCGCGTCCATCACGCGGGCGGGAAAGCCCGCCTACAGCGTAGTCCGGCGGCTGGCGAGCAGCGGACGGGCGACGGCCGTCGAGGTGGAGCTCCGGACCGGACGAACCCACCAGGTTCGCCTGCACCTCGCGTCTATCGGGTTGCCCATCATCGGCGACCCGCTGCACGGGGTCGCGCTCGAGGGCGTCGCCGCCGACGGCATGGCGTTGCATGCGTGGCGACTGGATATTCGAGATGCCCCGCCGCCGCTCTGTCGGCTAGAGGCGCCGATTCCGCCTCGACTGCGGCGTACGGCCGAGCATCTCGGTCTTTCATTTTAGAGCCGTTCCGGCTACACCACGGGCCATGAAGAACCTGCTCGCCGTCGCCTTCGGGCTGTCGTTGGGACTCGTCGCTGCCTGCGACACGTCCACCTCGTCGTCCTCCGTCAACGCCTCAGCGACCTCTGGCGTCGTGACGCTAGGCACCGACGAAGGGATCGACTTCACCACCGGAGTGGTCCAGCAGCCAGGCAACTTCGGTAACAGCGATCTGTATACGTCGCAGAATGGATCGGCCATGAAGCTGACGTCCGGCGGAGCCAACATTGTCGACGTGCGGCCGGTCAGCTTCTTTCAGACCAGTGGCGGAGTCTATCCGATCTACGCAGACCTCGACGACGTGCCCAATGTCCGCCCCGAGGCCAGCATGAAGCTGCCCCTGCCGAAGGCCGACGTGGGCAATGGCTTCACCATCCTCACCGCGAGCGGGGCCTACACCAAGGGCTTCGTCGTGTCCGCCTCGGCCACCTCGGTCACGATCCAATACGAGCCGCTGCCGTAACGCCCCGGTTGAGGATGAGCGCCTGCGGGCCGTCTATTTCAGGCCGAGCTTTTTGAGCTGATGGCAGGCGACCCCCACGTCCGCCTTACAGGCTCCCTTCAGCAGCGCCTTGCCGCTGTCTTTATTGGGTTTTCCACCCTGGCCTTTGACCAGCATCACGCCCATGTTGGAGCACGCCTCCTGGTACCCTGAGTCGCAGGCGTCATCGAACAGCTTGCGCGCGGCCTCCATGTCCTCTTTGCCGCCTTTGCCCTGCTTGAGGAGCGTCCCCAGGCCGTTGCAGCCGGCGTGCGAACCGCCCTTGCAGGCTTTGTCGAATAGCCCCCGGGCCTCCTTGTAGTTTTGGTCCACGAACGCCAGCCGCCCCTGGAACGCGCAGGCCTTGGCGTGATCCTTTTTACAGGCGTCGTCGAAGAGCGCGATCGCCTTGTCGTTATCCTGTTTGCCGCCGATAGCGCGCGCGTGGAGCTGGCCGAGAGCTGTGCACGAGTCCAGGTTCTTGCGCTCCGCGCAGTTCTTGGTGTGGACCGTTCGCGCCTTCTTGAGGTTGCGGTCCCCGGGAGGTCCCTCCACCAGGAGCCGGCCATACTCGAAGCAGTCTTTCGCCACCCCGTCGGTGCAGCCCTTCTCGGCCTGGGCGATGGGCGTCGCCGCCGCGGCGACCTTCTCTTGGGCCTCGGCTTTGGCGTCCCTGCACGTAGCCTGGACGTCGACCGTGCCTCGGATGATGACGACCCGCCCGGTGCACGGGTTGTCGCCTTTGTTTGCGGAAAAGTGGATCTCGTCGTAGCTACCCGCTGACTTTTTGAGCTCGATGTTGGTGTAGCCACTCTTTTCCAGGGCGGTTTTTGCCTTGGCCATGGAGTCGGGACCGCAGCCCATCGTGACCGTCAGCGCAGTGGCGGCGAGAATCATCAGTGTCGACGTTTTCATGTCTGCGACGCTACCAATGCGCGAGCGTGCTGCAAAGCGCTCAGCGGTGTTGTAGGGTCCGGCCGCTAAACATCTAAGCGCAACGTGTAAGGAGAACGCGCATGGAACTGAATCGCGCAATCGCCCTCGTCTCCGGTGGAGCCTCTGGCCTCGGCCGCGCCACCGCCGAGCGCCTCGCCGCTGGCGGCGCCAAGGTGGTCATCGCCGACCTCAACGACGCCGGGGCGGAGGTCGCCAAAGCCATGGGCGACAACGCCCGCTTCGCGTTGACCGACGTCACCTCCGAAGACGCCGTCAACGCCGCCCTCGATCTGGCGGAGAGCGAGTTCGGCGCCCCCGTCAACGTCGTCGTCAACTGCGCCGGCATCGGCATCGCGGCCAAGACTCTCGGGCGCAAGGGCGTTCATTCCCAGGACCTCTTAATGAAGGTCCTGAAGATCAACACCGGCGGAAGCTTCAACACG
>JAAZYN010000721.1 GCA_014239625.1 Myxococcales bacterium
TGAGCCTCTGCGGCTGCCCAGAGGAGCCCCCGACGACGCCCCCCGGCCCGGAGGTCATCGATGACAGCGTGACCGGCGACGTCACCGAGGACGCGACACCCGACGCGGCGGAGGCCGACCCGGCGGAGGTCTCCGTCGACACGCCGGGGGACGCCTCGGCGGAGGATGCCGCAGGGGACGTGGTCGCAGGGTGCGGCGATTACAGCTATGTCGGCTGCTGCAATGGAACGTCGGTGGTGTGGTGCGACGAGGAGGAGGTCTGGGAGTACGACTGCGCGCTCGATGGCCTCAGCTGTGGATGGATCGGCGAAGCGGGCTACGACTGTACCGATCAGGGGCTGTCGGACCCCACCGCCGAACACCCCTTCCTGTGCCCTGGCGAGACCTGCCCTGTCAGCTGCTCGGACCAAGCCTGTGGGGCCGCCTGTGGCGAGCACTGCGGTGACTGCGCCGCCGGGGAGCACTGCACCGATGCGGGTCAATGCGAGGCCTGCGGGTGTGGTGGCAAGGCCTGCGGCGACGACGGATGCGGCAACAGCTGCGGCGACTGCGCTAGCGGCACGACGTGCGAGGCGGGCACGTGCGCGCCGTGCAGCTGCGACTTACTCCAGTGCGGCGACGATGGCTGCGGCAACAGCTGCGGCGACTGTGACGCCGGGTACTCGTGCAGCGACGGGTTCTGCAATGGCGACTGCGAGCTGGTGCAGAACATCATGGGCTGCTGCGATGGCCTGTGGCTCAGGTGGTGCGAAGACGGGCTTTACCAGGAGAAGCTCTGCAAAGAGTCGTGCGGTTGGGACGCCGCCAACGGCTGGCACGAATGCGACTTCACGGGGGACGATCCGAGCGGGACTTCCAGCTACGAGTGCATACAGGGCGCCAGCCCCCCGGACGGAGGCGCCGAGGCTCCCGCGGACGGCCCCCCCGAGGCTGCGCCCGACGCCGTTGACGCCGGTGGGCCGGAGACCATCGATGGCAGCTCGACGGCGGACAGCGGCCCGGACGCGGACCCGGCCGACGGACGACCGACAGCGGCGGGCCGGATGGCGGTGGCGCCTGAGCTGCTCCAACGTCCCGGCTGAAGGCTGCTGCACCACGACCGGGCTCTTGTACTGGTGCGCCGGCGGACTGCTGGAGGTCTTGGACTGCGTCACCGACCTCGGCTGGGAGACCTGCGGCTGGGACACCTCGATCGCCGAATACAACTGCTCTGACGTACCGGCGTCGAGCCCCGACCCGAGTCTGCCGTACCTGTGCCCCGGGGAGGACTGCTCCGACCCATGCGACGGCAAGCAGTGCGGGTGGTCGTGTGGGGTCAGCTGTGGCTCCTGCGCGACCGGCCAGACCTGCGACCCGCAAGGGATCTGCCAGTGACCGCGAAGACCTTCTGTCGAATCTGCGAGGCGGCCTGTGGCCTCCGCGTGGCGCCGCCCAAATCCCCGGGGGCCCCGATGCGGTTGCTGCCGGATCGAGCCCATCCGGTCAGCCGGGGATACGTCTGCGCCAAGGGCACCCGCTTCGGGGAGCTGGCGGCTCACGACGATCGCCTGCTCCACCCTCACGTTCGTGACGCGGCGGGGCGCTTGAACACGACGAGCTGGGCGGCCGCCACCCAGCGGGTCGGAGGCGAACTTCGGCGCATCATAGATGCCCATGGGCCCCACGCCGTCGCGCTCTACACTGGAAACCCGCTGGCCTTCAACGGCGTCGGCTCCATAGCCAGCAACCTCTTCGCCGCCGCGCTCGGTTCACGCAACCTCTTCAGCGCCGGCTCCCAAGACTGCAACAACAAGTTCGCCGCGGCCGAGATCGTGCACGGCAGCCCGCTGCTTCATCCGCTCCCGGACCTGGACCACTGCGACCTGGCGGTCTTCTTTGGCACCAACCCGGCCGTGAGCCAGAGCAGCTTCGTCCACCTCCACGGCGGGGCGCGGCTGCTGGACCGGATGAAGGAGCGAGGGGCACAGCTGGTGTTCGTCGACGTGCGCGACACGGAGAGCTCTCAGCGCTGGGGCGAATGCGTGGCCCTGCGCCCGGGCTCGGATGTCTGGCTCATCCTGTGGCTCCTCGGCCAGCTGGCGACGGACGAAGCCATCGCGGACTCGAGGCAATGGGGTCTGGACGAGCTCGTCGAGGTCGCCCGCACGGTGAGCCTGACAAAGGCGGCCCGGCTGACCGGGCTCCCGGAGCAGACCATCAGCTCCCTCGCCAAGCGCCTCGACGAGACGCCGCGGGTGGCCCTGCATATGTCGGTCGGGGTCAACATGGGCCCCTTTGGGACCCTGGCCTACGTCGCCCTGCAGGCGCTGATGTTCGTCACCGACAACCTGGATCGGCGCGGCGGGAGCCTCTTCCACCCGCTCGGGCCGAGGTTTGCGCGGCTGTCACGCCGGCTCGGCCTGGGGGGTCGCAAGACACGAAGCCGGGTCGGACGCTTCCGCCCCCGGATGGACGCGCTCCCGGGCGCGGTGCTGGCCGACGAGATCACGACAGACGGGCCGGGGAAGGTGCGCGCCCTCGTGTGCGTGGCGGGAGACCCGCTTCGGTCCGTGCCGGGCAGCGACCGACTCAGGGAGGCGCTGGACGAGCTGGAGTTCATCGTCTGCATCGATCTCTTCGAAAACCAGACCGGTCGCGCCGCGGACGTGCTGCTGCCGACGACGAGCTGG
>JAAZYN010000722.1 GCA_014239625.1 Myxococcales bacterium
GTGGCAGGTGCTCAGGTGATCTGATAGCGGCTGTTGCGCATCAACTCTCCCGGAGGTCGCCGCATGAAGCCTGTCCGAGCACTGGTCAGCGTGTCCGACAAGCGCGGGCTCGTGCCGTTCGCGCGACGTCTAGCAACTCACGGGATAGAGCTTGTTAGCACCGGAGGGACGGCCCGAGTACTCCGCGAGGCAGGGCTCGAGGTGGTCAACGTCAGCGACGTCACCGGTTTTCCTGAGATGATGGACGGACGCGTCAAGACGTTGCATCCAAAGGTCCATGGCGGGATTTTGGCGCGGCGCGGCGTCGATGATGCTGCGCTGGCGGCGCACGGGATCGGGGTCATCGACCTGGTGGTGGTCAATCTCTATCCGTTCGAGGCGACCATTGCTCGGGACGGTGTGACCTTGCACGAGGCGGTCGAGCAGATAGACATCGGTGGACCATGTATGGTCCGCGCAGCCGCCAAGAACCATCGATGGGTGAGCGTCGTCGTGGATCCCAGCGACTATGACACGGTCCTGAAGAGCTTCGCCACGGCGGGCGCGGTCACACCAGAGTTGCGGCACCAGCTGGCGGCGAAGGCCTTCGTGCATACGGCTCGGTACGACTCCGCGATCGCCACCTACCTCGCGGACGCGACCAACGAAGAGCCGATGCCAACGGTGTGGGGCCGCCCGATGACGCGCGTCGATGCCCTGCGCTACGGGGAGAACCCACATCAGTCTGCGGGGTTGTACGTCGACGGCGCCCCCCGGGGGCTCACCAGCGCCGAACAACTTCAAGGTAAGGCGCTGTCCTATAACAACTGGATCGATGCGGACGCGGCGTTTCGGTTGGCCTCTGATCTGGGGCCGCGTGGGGTGGCTATCTTCAAGCACACCAACCCGTGCGGCGCGGCCCTCTCCGCGGGCGCGCTCGTGGACGCCTATCGGAAGGCTCGAGAGTGTGACCCGGTGTCGTATTTCGGCGGCATCGTGGGGACCCGCGGCGTCGTCGACGAGGACCTCGCCAGCGAGCTCGTAGAGACGTTTCTCGAGGTGATCGTGTGTGGCGGCGTGACTCCGGCTGCCGCATCGGTCCTCGCGAAAAAGAAGAGGCTACGGGTGCTACACGTGCCCGAGGACGCTTGGGCTGTGGCCCAGGAGGCGACGCTTGAGCCGCGACCCATCAGCGGCGGTATGTTGGTCCAGCAGGCCGACGGGGTGGTGCAGGACGTACGGGCGTGCAACGTGGTCACCGCACGGCAACCGACGCCCGCGGAGTGGGAGGCGATGGCATTTGGTTGGAAGGTCGTCAAGCACGTCAAGTCGAACGCCATCGTCTTTGCCCATCAGGATCGGACGGTAGGTATTGGTGCAGGGCAGATGAGCCGGGTCGACAGCGCCAGGATCGCCGTCGCAAAGTCCGGCGGCTGGGGCGCGCCCGACGTTGGTGCGCTGAGTCTGGACGGCAGTATCGTGGCCTCCGATGCGTTCTTCCCGTTCGCCGATGGTGTTCTCGCCGCTGCTGACGCTGGCGCTTCCGCGGTGATTCAGCCCGGTGGTTCGGTGCGTGACAGTGAGGTCATCGAGGCCGCCGATAGTCGCAACCTGGCGATGGTTTTTACCGGGCACCGTCATTTTCGGCACTGAGCCGGTGCTCTTGGGCTCCTGGTGCGCGACCTCTTCACACGACCACACGGAGACCCCGTCGATGCGCGTCCTCATCATTGGAAACGGCGGCCGGGAACATGCTCTCGGCTGGAGTCTGTCGCGCTCGGGCCGGGTGGAGCTCTTCGCGACTCGACCAAACGCCGGCTTAGCGCGCATCGCGACGCCTGTGGACGTCGCGCCAACGGACCTGGACGGTCTCGTGGCTGCCGTGCAGGAGCTGGATATCGAGTTGACGGTGGTGGGGCCCGAGGCGCCGCTCTGCGGTGGCATTGTCGACAAGCTGGAGGAGATCGGCAGGAAGGCCTTCGGGCCCTCGGCGCGCGCCGCAGCGATAGAGGGGTCAAAAGCATTCGCTAAAGAGCTGATGCGCTCTGCAGGCATTCCGACCGCAGCGTATGCGACGTTTGACGCGTTCGAACCGGCGCTGGAGTGGGTCCGTGAGTTTGGGCGGGGGGTGGTGGTCAAAGCCGACGGGTTGGCTGCAGGCAAGGGCGTGTTGATGTGTCCGACGTTAGCCGAGGCGGAGACCGCGCTGCGGAAGATCTTGACCGACCGATCCTTCGGCGTCGCCGGGGCCTCGGTCGTGGTAGAGGAGCTGCTTGTGGGCGAGGAGGTCAGCTTCATCGGCATCACCGATGGCACGACCGTCAAGGCGTTCGCGTCAAGTCAGGACCACAAGCGGATAGGGGAGGGTGACACCGGCTTGAACACCGGTGGAATGGGGGCGTATTCGCCGGCGCCCGTGGTGGATGATGCGCTGGAGGCTGAGCTGATGGAGACTGTGCTCCAGCCGGCGGTCGACGAGATGCGCCGACGGGGGACGCCCTTCGTCGGGTTCCTGTATGCCGGTATCATGGTCACCTCAGAGGGACCCAAGGTGCTCGAGTTCAACGCTCGGTTGGGCGATCCCGAGACGCAGGTGTTGCTGCCGCGGTTGAAGAGCGATCTGCTGGAGTTGTTGCTGGCGGCCCACGGCGGAGAGCTCGCGTCGTGTGAGCTGCGGTGGGACCC
>JAAZYN010000723.1 GCA_014239625.1 Myxococcales bacterium
CCCGCGCCCGCCCCGGCCAATGCCGGTCCCCCTACTAACTAGCCAGTCCGCCCCGAAAGCACGCTTCAGAAACGAGATGCCCGCTTCGATTCCAGCGCGGGGACACTAGCGGTATCCCAACAACGCCAGCGCCTTGACCCTCAGCGGGTGGTCGGGGGTGATGGCGATCTGCATCACGTGCTCGACGCCGCGCTGGCGCCGGCTGCTGCTGAGCAGCTCCAACACCGCCGATTGAACATCGTTACGGGCACCGGGGAATCGGGTGGTCAGCAGGTAGTCGCTGTCGACATCCGGGAACGCTGCCAGGGTGTGAATCCAGGTCACGCGCCAGCTGGTGGCCGGAGTCTTGCGGAGCAACTGCACCGTGCTCTCGACAGCGGCCCGGTCACCCAACAGCGCCGCCGTGCGTCGCCCTGCGTCGCTGACCGTGTCAACATGGTCGCCTACAGCGAGCTTGGCGGCTCGCATGGCGTCGACATCTTGCACCTCAGCCTTCGCCAGCCCCTCCAGTCCGGCGATGCGGGACCGCGCCGACAGCTTCTGATTTCCGGTCAGCGCCGACAACGTGGCGATCCACGTGTTCGGCTGGCCTTTGGCGATGAGCTTCGCCAGGCCAATACGCAGGTTGTCGAATGTTCGCGACGCTGGCAGATCGAGCAGAAGGGATTGCATGTGGGGCGCAGCCCGCCTCGCGTAGTTCTGAAGCGCTGTGAGGATGTTACGGGAGCGACGCGGGTGGCTGCGCATCCAGGCAGCTGCAGCCTGGAACGCCGGCTTGCCCTGTCCCACGAAGCCGGCCACCGCCATGTCCCACCAGCTCATGTAGGAGGCCGAGGCGATGGAGCTGAGCAGGAGCTTACGAGCCGTGTCGGTCTTCCGACGAATCAGGCTCTCGATGATGGGCGCGGCGTCGTAGGCCGGCCCGCGACCGAGCACGTGGGACAGCGCCTCATTGGGGGCCGGCTTCATGACAGCCAAGGCTCCGATGGCGGTCTTCGAGTTGGCGCGCTTGCCACTCATCACCACTTTGAGCAGCGCAGCTGCAGCGCCGGGAGTCCCGATGCTGGCCAGCGCGTTCGCGGCGACGCGACTCACCTTACGGTTGGGGGCCTGCACGAAGGCGGAGAGGCTCTCCACTGCGCGGGTCGCGAAGGAACCGGCGTCAGCATTCGCCAGGGTGACGTGCGCCTTGATTCCAGCGATGACGACGCCGCTGTCCGCGTTGGTCAGCATCGCTTGAGCGACGGAGTAGCCAGCCGGGCCAAAGTTCCCCAAGCACTCCGGCACGACGGCCAACATGGAGCGCGAGCGGCTCTCAATCGCTCGCTCGACGGCTCGCAACGCGTATTTGGCCTGCTCGCGACACAAGCTGGTGAGCGCGGCGTCGAGGACCGACGCGCGGTCCCGCATGAGCAATGACACCAAGCGCTGCTTGCGGAAGCTGATGCCATTGTCGTTGGCGACCTTGAGACCCACGTTACGGCGGCTCATCGGGGGCCGGGAGATCACATCATCGATGGCGCGCTTGGCGTGCCGGATGTCGATAGCGGCCAGCGCGCGGAGCGCGATTCGCAGCCCGTTGCCGCTGAGCTGGCTCGTCATCTTCATCAGCCAAGGAACCGCCGGCGTGCCGTAGCTCGCGAGCTTCTGGCCCAGGCGCCCGCGGCCCTGGGCCGTGCGGGCGTGCTTGCGCTTCTTGGCGGTCGCTTCAATCCGGGCACGCAAGTCAGGGCGAGTCGCGAGCACATCCGCGGGCTCGTAGACCACGAACTGAGACACCGCGACGCCACGCCCTTGGGGACCGTAGAATCGGGTGAATCGAATCTTCATCTCGTCGGCGCCGATGAGCTCCGGGAGAGCGAGAACGTGCAGTTTCGGTGTATCGGGGATGTACAATTCAGCCTTCTGACCGCCCCAACGAACCTCGATGCGGGCCGGCCGGCGGACCGCTTTGTAGCTCGTTCCGTTACGCAGGTCCCCAGGTCGGATGGCGATCGCGCTGACGTATCGGGTCTGCCCAAAACGCACCGTCATGGCCGGACGTCGGTCGTCGGTCGATGAGGTCCATGACTTCCACAAAACCTTGCCGAGCATGTGGCTGGCGTTCGTGCCAGCCGCGCGACTCGTTACGGACACCCGCATGTGGCGTTGCTCGAGCGCGACTCCACCCGGCGATCCACTCGCCTGCGCCGGCGCTGCAGCGCACACCAACAAAATCCCGCTAAGTAGAGCCCTCATGAAACACCTCGCCGTTTGCGTGCCCCCCACTCTTCAAACTCCGTGCCATGATGAAAAACAACATCGCTATCAATGACTTATCCCACATAACCACCTCTTGGTGCTTCGTTTCGGGACGGCACGCTCGTACCAGAACGCTCCACCCGCGACGCATCCGTGTGCCTTGCGCCGGATCAGACCATCCGCTCATCGTCTTATGAACGGGCGCGAGTCACGACTCAGGGGGCTGGCCCGAGAGTTGGTCCGGTTCGTGCAAACGAGCGCGGTATGGAACGCTCACCCGCCCTCGTCGTCACCGCCGTGATTATGGCGCTGAATCTCGCAGCCTGCTTCGAACCCGCTGAGTTCAAGCAGCGCCCTGGCTCGTCTCCAGACGCTCAAGCCGATGACGGCACGACGCCGGACGCCGACCAGCCCGAC
>JAAZYN010000724.1 GCA_014239625.1 Myxococcales bacterium
CACCGCGCCATCGCCTGACGCGGCGGTCGAGACGACCTCGGTCGACGGCGGCACGCTCCCCGACGCGTCCACGCAAGATGCGACCACGACCCCGGACGCCGCGCCCCCCGCCGACGTTGTGACCGGCCCCGACGCGGCCCCCCCCGAGGACACCCCGCCGACGCCGGATGCTGCCTCGGGCGAATGCGCGACTCACGACGACTGCCCCTCCGATCAGTGGTGTCGACAGGCCAACGCGGCCGGCGATATGGAGTGCGTCCCCTACGTCCAAGCGGGCGATGCCTGTGGCGGCTTCACCCTCCCTTGGATGCACGAGCGCTGCGTGCCCGAGCTCTCGTGCCTCGGCGATCCGGCGATCGCAGATGCCCCTGGGATCTGCGGGACGTGCTGGCACGAGGGGGCCGTGTACCAGGCCGAGGAGAGCTTTGACGCCAGTGACGGCTGTAACACGTGCACCTGTACCGCCGATGGTGCGGTGGGGTGCACCAAGATCGCCTGCGCACAGTGCTCCTCTGACGACGACTGCGCGCCGACGCACTGGTGCCGACCCACCCAGGACGATGGCGACGAGTGCGTCCCATACGTCGGCGCGGGGGAGACCTGCGGCGGCTACACCACGGCGTGGGCGCAGGAAAAGTGCGTCCCCGAGCTGTCCTGCCTCGGCGACTCGACGATCCCCGATCTCCCCGGCCAGTGCGGCACCTGCTGGTACGAGGGCGCGGTCTACCAGGTCGACGACACGTTCGACGCGGCGGATGGCTGTAACACCTGCACCTGCACCACCGAGGGCGTGGCCGCCTGCACCAAAAAGGCGTGCCCGCCACCGTGCCCCGACGGCACCGAGCCCGTGCAATGCCTCGTTGACCCCTGCTCGGTCAGCACATGCGAGGTCGAGGGTGCCACCTGCACAGCGAACACCTGCGGTGGCTGCTTCGCGGAGTGGACGACCCCGGACGGTGCGTCGGTGTGCAATGGCTGCACGGTCGACGACGACTGCGCGGCCGACCAGTGGTGTCGCCAGGCCAGCGCCGATCCCGACGACAGGGCGTGCGTGCCATACGTCGACGCGGGCGACCTCTGCGGCGGCTTCACGCTGCCATGGTTCTACGAGCAATGCATGCCCGGGCTGTCGTGCCTGAGCGACCCTCAGATCGCCGATGCACCGGGGGTTTGCGGCGCTTGCTGGTACGAGGGTGAGGTGTACCAGGCCGACGAGACCTTCGACGCCGGTGACGGCTGCAACACCTGCTCGTGTTCGGCCGACGGCGTGGCGGTCTGCACCAAGATCGGCTGCCCACCGCTGTGCGCCGATGGCAGCGTGCCCGTGCAGTGCTTCGTCGATCCCTGCTCGGTGAGCGAGTGCGAAACCAAGAACGCGTCCTGTACCCCCAATTACTGTGGAGGCTGTTTCGCCGAATGGACCACACCCAATGGAAACCCGGTGTGCAACAGCTGCGAAAGCGACGACGACTGTGCATCTGACAAGTGGTGTCGCATGGTCGACTCAGAGGGCGCCAAGGAGTGCGTCCCCTACGTCGGGCCCGGCGAGACATGCGGTGGCTACACGCTGCCGTGGCTCTACGAGCAGTGCCTCCCCGATCTGCTCTGCCTGAGCGACCCGATGATCGCCGACCTGCCCGGTGAGTGCGGCGCCTGTTGGGTGGAAGGGACGGTGTATCAGGCGGGCGAGAGCTTCCCCGCAGGTGACGGCTGCAACACCTGCTCTTGCGGTCCCGATGGCTCGGTGATGTGCACCTTGATGGCCTGTCCGTGACCGAACGACCGACCTGGAAGATAGCGATGCGCACGTCGACCACCACCGGTTGGATAGTGTGCGCCCTGGCAACCAGCCTCTTGGGGGCGTGCGGCGACAGCACCGCAGGGTCGCCCTCGGTGCCATCACCCGCAGTGGTTACGGCGGCGCCGAGCGCGGTGCCCGGAGTCGTCCTGGTCAAAGTGACCCGGCCACCTGTAGCGCCCATCGCCATCGGAGGCGTGCTCGCCAGCGCCCAGGTCGACGCGCTCTCTGCGGTCGCGGCCCTGGGCGCCAGCTACCAGGGCCGCGCCTTCGATCTGGACTACAGCGTCAAAGGCGACGTCAAGCGCGCCTATGGTTTCGACCGATGGCATCGCTTCGCCTTCGACCCCGAGGTGGACCTCACCGCTCTCGTGGAACAGATCCGCGCCATCGCGGGGATCGAGGACGCCGCTCCGGACAGCATCGGACATGGCGCCGCGATACCGCCCGACGACACCCACTATGCAAACCGACAGTGGCACCTCGAAAACACGGGCACGAACCCGGGTCAGGCCGGGGCCGACATCGACGCTGAGCGAGGGTGGGCGGTCACCACCGGCAGCGACGCGCTGACATTGGCGGTGCTGGACTCGGGCATCGACAGCGACCACCCGGAGTTCGCCGGGCGCCTGGTGGGGATTGTAGCTGCAGCTGTAGTTGATGAGGCTCATGGAGATCACGTCGGCGCCGTTGTCGGTCGCGAAGGTCAGCCCCTCGATGAGGTCCGTCGTCGTCCCGCTGTTGGTCGCGTCGAGCACCTTGACGGGCATGATCTTGACGGCCCAGTCCACGCCGGCGACGCCAAAGCCATTGCTGGCGTTCCCTGCGGCGATGCCTGCGCAGTAGGTCCCGTGCGACT
>JAAZYN010000725.1 GCA_014239625.1 Myxococcales bacterium
CATGCGCGGCCTGCCAGGTATCACCGTGCGCGACGGCCCCGCGCTGTGGCAGCGAGCCTGACGTTTCTCCCCTACGCCGCTCCAGCTCGTGCCGGCGGCTTTCTGACTCCGCCGCGCGTCTTTATCGCCCCCCACATGAGGACGGGGCCGACGTGCGCCTCGGCGTCGTAAAAACGCCACGGCGCCATCCTCCGCCCTGAACAACCGGGCGCGAGCGGCTGTTCAGGCACGCTCGGTGAGTGAGTGCGATCACCTTAAGTATCGGCTTATACTGCGTTTTCCATGACCCTGGGTCTGCGTGCCAAAGGGGTGCTGGCGTACGGGACGACGCCAGCCTCCATCGGCGGTTCGGTACGCCCGGCCGTCACGCTCGATGACGCACATCATGCCGCGCTCGACCAAGCGCTCCAGAGAGAGCTTCGGGTGTTCGCGGCGCTCGAAATCTGGTGAAAATGCGAGCTAACTGCTGGGATTATACCACCTATGACACTTCCTGCTGACAGCAACGCCCGCGCCGTCTATACCCCCGCCCAACCTGATGGCACGTTGCTGCGTTGCGATGCTTCGACGGACCGGCGGAGGCTCAATGTCCCACTACCTTGTCTTCACCTGCGATGAGCTCGTCCGCGGGACAGCGCTGCGGCGCCGTCTGGCCACGTCGACGCTGCGCGGCAGAGTCGACGTCAGCGTCAGCACGCGTTGGCTCTGCAGGGCCACGGGGGTGTGGACAGAGACGGAGCCCATCGTCCGGGTCGAGCTCGTCACGTCCGAGCCCGCCGACGCTGTGCTCCGAGACACGGCGTTGCTGCTGGAAGCCGTACGAGCGGTTGGAGGTCGATGGTTGGACGCGGACGGCGTCGTCATGGACTTCGGCCCTCAGCCTTCGCCCGTGCGGAGATCCATCAAGGCCATCCGATAGGACCCGGCTGAGCTGCCCCCGCAGCGCCGACCCAGCGGGCCGCGAGGGGGGCTCGGTGCTCCCAGAGCGCGGCAATGGATTCGTTGGTCACCGGCCCCATGGGTCCAGGTGCGTCGAGCGAAACCAGGGGAGTGCTACAGCAGCGTCCCTGCCTTGCGACCGATACGGAGCATAGCCGGCAGGAGCCTCTCGGAGACCGGGCCAAACGGTCTCAGGCGCCGTGTTATCGCCCCTGCGCTCTCGACCAGGCCCGCCTTGATAGCGACCCAGTCGTGGCGCTGATAGTCTCCCAGGAGCGCCACAGAGCGACCCGTGTCGAGCCAGTGGGAATAGTAGTCGGCGTCGCCGAAGACGCTGTCCGGCAGGGGCCGTCTCAGGCCAGCGATCTCGGCCAGGGGGGCCATGAGGTCCCGCTGCCGAATCTGGCACCGCGAGCCGCCGCCCAGGTTGAGCGTCGTGTTCCACGCCAAAGGCGTCTCGAGGACCGCCGCGATCGCACCCGCGCAGTCCCGCGCGTGCAGCATCTCCACCGGCGCATCGGGCCGAACCGCGAACTGACCCAGCACCACTGTCGGATCCACGTGGAGCCGGCCGGTGGGCGCAACCGCCGCCAAGCGAAGGATGGAGTGCGCGAGGCCGCTGCGGCGGATGAGCATCTCGCAGGCGACTTTCGAGTGACTGTAGATATCCGTGGGGCGGACCGGATCGCCCTCCCTCCGGAGCGCAGGCTGAGCCTCTCTGGACAGGCCGTAGACGGTGTAGGACGACGCGTAGACCAGCAGCGGCGGAGCCAGCTGGACGATGGCGTCGGTGGCCGCCAGATTGACGGCCATGGCGTCGCTCAGCCGGGTCTCGGTGTGGGGCGGCAACATCGACGCGAGATGAATCACCGCGTCGCAGCCGGCCAGAACTCGGCCGAGCAGCGGGGTGTCGCGAACGTCGCCCCATTCGACCGTCACCTTCCCCTCGAGCGCCTCGGCCGCGTCGCGGTTGAACGCGGTCCAACGGTCGAGGACCCGCACCGTGAAGCCGCGACGGGCCAGCTCCGCGGTCACCGACCGACCGACCAGCCCCAGCCCCCCGGTGACCGCCACGGTGCGCACCCGCTTGGGGCCCCGACGACCCTTTGGGAGCGCCGGACGACGCGGCGGCATCAGGCAACGCGTGCCGCCAGCGCGATACATCTCGGCGACGCACGCGTTGCAACGGATGCAATCCGATCGATGGGTCTCGCGAGCGCGCAGCCGCCGCGGAAACTCCGGATCGCGGAGGAGCGCGCGCCCCAGCTGCACGAACTCGAAGCCTTCGCGCATGGCTCGCGCCAGGTCCTCCGCCGAGCTGACGCCACCGATGAGCATCAACGGGAGCTTCACCGCCGCCCGAACCCGCCGCGCCAAGGCCAACAAAAACAGCGGCTCATACCGGTACCGCCGGATCGCGACCGGGCCGAACAGCCGCATCGCGGCCTTCAACCCAAGGTTGTGCTCCGCGCGCTGCATCTCCGCCAGCGGTCGCCCGCCGCGTAACAAGAAGAAGGCGCTGCGGCTCACGTAGCCGCCGCTGAGGGCCAGGCTGTCGACGACACCGCTGGACTCGAGGGCCCGCGCGATGGCCACCGCGTCGTCGATGCCGAGCCCACCGGCGAAGCCGTCATCGAGGTTCGTCTTCGCGGTGATGGCGACGCTCGGGCCGACGGCGTCGCGGATGGCGGCCAGGACTTCCAGCGGAAAGCGCA
>JAAZYN010000726.1 GCA_014239625.1 Myxococcales bacterium
GCGCGTCCGGAGCGGCCACATCCGTGCAGGCCCACGCCACCGGGGCGTGGCTCGTCGCCGACGGCGAAGCGTGCCACGTGACCACCGAGCCGATGATCCGGGTCCGCGGCTTGGAGCCGTTCGGTCACACTCGCCTCAGCCAGGTCCCCTTCGAGGTGCACGTGGGGGGAGGGGCCGGAGCCCCTCAGGCCTGGAACGGAGACGCGGTGATCGGGTTGACGCCGCTGGGCGACGGCGACGGAGCAGGCGTGTTTACCGGCACCCTTACCCTCAGCGCCGACAGCTGGAACCTCGTGCGGCTGCGCGCCGGCGACGTCGAGCGGGTGGTGCCGGTGCGGCACGACGTCTTGAGCTGGGACCGCGTCATCAAACCCATCTATGAGGCCCACTGCGTCGGCTGCCACGGGCCTCAGACGGCCGCGCCGCTGAACACCGAGGACACCTGGAAGGCGAACCAGAGCGCCATCTGCGACCTGGTCGTGGTCACCGACCAGATGCCCCAAGAGCCTGGCAGCGCGTGGGAGGACAACCGGACAGCGTTCAAGGAGCTGGTCCGCCAATGGCTGCGGGACCAGGACCACGCATGTGGAGAGACGCCATGACCGACGGCTCGAGCGCGCTTCGACCTCTCGCCTCTCTGCTGTTCGTCGCCGCTTGCGGGTCGACGGCGGCGTGCAGCCCGGACAGCGAGAGCTCGTCAACCGCGAGCGGCCCCGCTGAGGTCATCAACACCAGCTACCAGCTGGTGGGCACCGCGACAGAGTGTGAGGTCGACGCCTTGCTGCCGGCCTATGCTTACGGCAACAAGGTCAAGAAGCTTCTCACCGGGCTCCCCCTGACGACCGCCGAGTTGAGCCAACTCAGCACCGCTCACGGCGCTGAAAAACAGGCCGACCCTGCTGCCGGCACGATGCTGGCGGGGCTCATCGACGAATGGCTCACGACCGACGAGGCGGCGGCGCTCCTGCGCCAATTTTTCGAGTCTGCCTTTCAGCAAGGCGGAGGCTCTCCTCGATCTCTGTATCACCTGCTCGGGCGTCGCTCCGTCAGGCAGACCTACGCCTTTGCCGCCGAAAAGGGCGCCGGTCTCAAAGAGACGCTGCGGGTCGAGCAGGTACTGCACGGTGTGTTCGCGCAGAGCTTCGGGCGGACCGCTCACCGGGTGGTCGTGGACAAGCGCCCCTTCACCGAGGTCCTGACGGGGAAACGGTATGAGTTGACCCTCGCTCAGATGATGTTCCTGGCGTATCGCGACGACGAGCTGGTCGATGACGGCGGCACGGGTGAGCCGCTGACCACCCACGCAGACTTCGACCAGATCGTCTTGGTGGCCGATGCCGACGCGGCCCCGGACATCGACGCCTTCTACGATCCTGTCACGCGGACCGCGACGTTTCACGACCCACGCGTCGGACACCCGGCCCAGAGCGTCGGCTGTGACGGTCTGGCGACGTTGACCGTGGAGCAGTTCGGCAAGGGCGTGACGTCCGCCTCGCCGTCCTTCGCTGTCTTCAACTACCTCGTCATGGGCGAAGGCCTGACAGCCTCCGGAGGCGGCTGCGCCCTCAAGGTCGACAACGGCGGCAGTCTGGTCGCGCCGCTGTTGACCCTCGACGCCTACCAACACGACACCAGCTGGTACTCGGTGGAGATCGAGCAGCCCAGCGGGCACGGCCAAGAGGTTGGCGCCGACGAGCTCACCAAGTTCTGGCAGATCCCGGCCATGGCCAAGGCCGCGCGACTGACCGGCGAGCCCGTCACCCTGAAACTTCGGAGCAAACAGGCCGGCTTTTTGACCTCCGCCGGCTTCCTCTCCACCTGGCCGACCAACGTCGACAACCAGATGCGGGTTACCGTCAACCAGGCGATTCTGGTCGCCCTCGGGCGGGGGTTCTCTGGGGTCGCGCGCCCGAACTACGTGCCAACCTATGGCGACGAGGACAACGAGAGCGACAAAGCGCACGCCGCACAGAGCGAGTGTTATGCGTGCCACCAGACCCTCGATCCGATGCGCACGTTGTTGGTCTCGTCGCTCAACACGCGGTACTCCCTTCAACGCGACCCCGCCAAGCAGGCCTATCACGGTCAGTTCTATCTCGGGGAGACGGAGCGGGACGGTCAGGGGATCGAGGAGTTCGCGACGATCCTGGCGGAGCACGAAGAGTTTCCGCGGGCCTGGGCTCAGAAGCTCTGCTACTTCGCCAACACCCAGCCCTGCCCGGAGGGGGCCGAGCTCGACCGAGTGGTCGGCGCGTTCGTGGACAGCGGCCTACGCTTCGACGTGCTCTTGCGCGAGCTCTTGTCATCGCCGCTGGTGACCGGCGCGCGCTGTGGGTCTGACCTGGGGGCTCCGCCGCCCGCGGCGATCGCCCGCCGGACCACGTTTTGCGCGCAGTTCGACCATGGGGTCGGAGCCGAACGACAGAGCGCTGCGCCTTTCAACCTCTGCGGCGGCGACGTCACTCGACCCGTCTTTGTGGACGGCACCAACCCTGCCAACAACGACGTCGACTTGGCGTTACGACGTGTGATCCGCGACGCCTTGGCGGCGGTGCTCGGGATGCACCAACATGCAACCGATGACCAGTGTCCCACTGCGGTCACCATCGAAGCAGCTCAGGCTTCGATACACGCGGCGGGTGTAGAGCTTG
>JAAZYN010000727.1 GCA_014239625.1 Myxococcales bacterium
TCTTGTTCGGCTTGGGCGCGTACAGGCTGTCCTCGAATTTCATGTACCAGGGCGCGTCTTCGCTAGCGCGAAAGAAATAGAGCAGCAGGTCCCGCTTGAAGAACTTGCGTCCCATGAGGCTCTCCGCTTTGACTCTGGTGCGCACGCGGGCAGCCAACCCGGTCGAATCGATGTCGACCCACAAGATCTCATAATCCTTGATGTCGAGGGTCTCCGGCGGGAACTGGAAGATCTTTTTGACCAGGTATGGGATGTCGACTCGATCCTGGTCCTCCGGCGAATGGTAGCGGGCGGCCTGATCGAACTTCTTGAACTGTATGTCCTCGAGGAAGCTGAGCGACATGCGACGCAGCTTGCCCTTACTGCCGCCAAGGCCGGTGTCGAAGGGCATCGGCAGAGCCCCGCCGCTGAGATGGGACGCGAGCACGTACAAGCCCAGCAGCGCCACGACGACACCGCTGCCGATCAGCACTCTCTTCACGTCACACCTCCTTTCGCTTCACCAACGCCGCGACGACCCCCACCGCGAGAACACAGGCATAACCGGCGAGCACCAGTAACGCCAGGAACGCCGCGCCCCAGGATGGGTCGTTGGAGGCGCCTTCTTCGAAGACACGCCACGCCCAGCGCACCGGCATGAATTTCTCGATGAACGCGACCACGTCGCTGAAGCTCTCCTCCGGGATGGCGAACTCGCTGAATAAAATCTGGGGCATGAGCAGCAGCGGGATGGCGCCGACGGCGCGCTCCTGCGTACGCGCGAAGGCGCTCACCAGCAACCCGAGACCTGCGCCACAGATGCTCGCCCCCCACATGGCCATGGTCTGGACCAGAAACGGCCCCTCCAGGGCGATCTTCCACTCGACCGCCGTCTGGAGAAGGAAGACCTGCAACAGACCCAGGCCCGCCAGCACGATCATCTTGGAGCCCACGTACGACCGCAGCGACAGGCCGAAGAAACGCTCGCGTTCCAGGATGTTGCGTTCTTTGACGATCTCGCGGCAGGCGTTGATACAGCCAAACCAGATGGAGGCGAGACACAAGACGAAATACAGCGAGTCCGTCGGCTCTCCGATGGAGCCCCAGACCAACGTGCAGAGCCACCCGATTAGAGGAGCCTGGCCCACCAGCAACGCGACCGTGCCCAGATCTCCCAGCTGGATCATGAGGTAGCGGTCCGTCAGCACGCGGAGCTGATAACGGTGATTGGGAGGTCGAGCCCCGGCGGTCATGAGTCAGAGCCTCCGAGGCGCGCCTTGAGCGCCGCCAGCTGCGCGTCGATGCCCTCCGCCTCCGAGCTCTCCCCGTCGGACGGCTGCGCGCAGTCGGTGTCGGCCTCGGGCGAGGCCGGCGCGGTTGGAGCGGTAGAGACCGGCACAGGAGAGGACGGCGCGGGCGGCGAGGCAGCCCCGGGAGCGCGCGCTGAACCCTCCGCAGCTACGGGGGCTGTGGCGCTGACGGGTAAGGCCGGCCCCGCGCGCCGGGAGAACGCCTCCCGCTCCGGGCTACGCATATAGCGACGGCCCCAGGCCTCAGGCTTCATCTTCGGGAGCTGATGAAAGATGTCCTCGAAGCGCTCCGCACGAAACCAGGTCAGGGCGTCGCGAGGCCGGCCATACCAGGCCAGGTGGCCCCCCACCAGGAGGATCATCGCGTGGCATTTCTCGAGGCTCTGCATCGCGTGCGTGGCGACCAGGACCGACCGACCAGAGGCGGCCAGCCCGGCGAAGAGCTCCATCATTCGCGCCTCGAGCCCAGGGTCCAACCCCGACGTCGGCTCATCGAGGATCAAGACCGGGGGCTTGGTCAGCAACTCGAGCGCCACCGACACGCGCTTGCGCTGGCCGCCGGACAGCTTCTTTATCTTCAGATCCAGGCGCTGATCGAGGCCGACCTGCAGACACACCTCCTCGAGCCGCTGGGTCCGGGCCTTGGCGTCGAGGTGGGGGAGTCGCAGTTGAGCCGAAAAGTCCAAGGCCTGGCGCACTGTCAGGGTGGAGTGAAGGGCGTCATCCTGGGGTACGTAGCCGATGGGCCCCGAATCGCCGACTGGGCGCCCGCCCAACGCGACCGTCCCCCGGTTTGGATCGCGGAGACCGAGCAGCACCTTGATGAGGGTGCTCTTACCCGCCCCAGACGGCCCCACCAATGCGCAGAGCTCACCGGGTCGGATGCCCAGGTCGATCTGCTGGAGGATCCGCACATCGCCGACCTGAACGTGGACGTCGCGAATCGCAAGAACGCCCGGGGAGCGCTGGTTGGAGGTGCTCACCGGGCCCAGAATACGCCTACCGCCCGAGGAGATCAAAGAAGCGCGAGGTCACCGGGGGGCTCGGGATCGAGGGCTGAACGCCGGGGAGCCAGCACCCCACCCTCGCCACTGGTCGCTGGACCCAGGGCTTCGGGGCAGCACAGATGCGTCGTGGGGCTTGGAGCCGGACCAAGGCACGGAGGCATCGGCGGGCGTACGGCAGACTCAGGCGAGGTCGTCGTCGTCGACCTCAGTGCTCTCCGCGGGGCGCACCCGGCCGTCCACGCTACGCCTCCTTGGTTTCGCTCGAAGTTCCATGAAACATCCGGGCGAGAGGCAATGCCGCTCACTTAAGGGCAACGACGTAACTTCGCAGGAGATTCAGGCGCCTT
>JAAZYN010000728.1 GCA_014239625.1 Myxococcales bacterium
ATACCCAAGGCTCGCTGCACCAACGCGTCAGCCCAAGCCTGCCGTCAGGTCACCGATGTGTTGCGGCGTGACATGCTGCTCTCCTTCTTCTTCAAGGTGCTGCCGGAGCGCAGCTATCTCGCAGACAGCGGCAGTGAGGCCCTGGAGAACCCCTCATATGGGGATTGGAACAACATCGGCGCGCAATATCTGATCAAGGTGCAGATCACCGGCCCGGCCCCGTACACCGCCCAGTACCGACTCTTCAACATCCCGCAAAAGAAGATGCTCGTGGTCGATGACGCGAGCGCCGCAGGGGTCAAGCCACGTCAGCTCCGCCGCTCGGCGCACCGATTCGCCAACGGGGTGCTGAAGGCCATCACCGGCACACCCGGTGTCTTCGACACGCGCATCGCCTACGCGGCGCGGGTGCGCGCCGGGGTCAAATCCATCGGCGTCGTCGACATGGACGGCGCGAACCGAGGTGGCCTGGTCGCCAACGGCTCCATCAACATGCTCCCAAGCTGGGGGCTCGGCGGTGTGCTCTACACCTCGTTCAAGTCGGGAAAGCCAGACATCTACTTCGGAAAGCGCAGGCTGACCCGGGACGACGGACACTATCGCAAAGTGACCGTGTCCAAGTCCGGCGCTCTGGTGGCGTCCGTCAGCTACGGCGGGCAATCCGATCTCTGGGGCATCGCCAAGAACGGCCAGAGGCTCAAGAACCTCACCAGGAGCGCAGCCGATGAGGTGTCGCCGACGTTCTCGCCAGATGGCTCCAAGCTGGCCTTCGTGTCGTCCGCCGCCGGCTCGCCGCCGCTCTACACGATGAGCGCCGGCGGCGGCGCCCAGGTCCGGCTGACCCACGCCGGCAGCTACAACTATGCCCCGGACTGGGGGCCCCGCGGACTCATCGCGTTCACTGGAATGGACGCCGGTCGCAGCGACATCTTCACCGTCGACGAGGGCGGCAGCATCAAGCGGCTGACCCAGGATCAAGGAAGCAACAAGTACCCCTCGTGGTCCCGCGACGGTCGATACATCGCCTTCACGTCTACGCGGAGAGGGCGCTCGGGTCTTTGGATCATGAGCGCCGATGGCCGTTATCAGCTGCGCATCTCGCCCGGTGGTGGGATCAGCAACGTCGCCTGGCAGCGCTGAGCGGACCGGAGCAGCTCACCGGTCGTGGACAGCGCGCGGCCTCGACGGCGTGCCCCCACCGCGTTGCCTCTCCGGCCCGGGTTGATTCGTGGCCCTTTGGCCTGCAACCCACGGCTCCTCAGCGCTGACCAGCGCGACCTCTCTCCGCCGATCCGCAGGATGTCGAGGCCACGTCTCCGACCGCCGGTCGGCGCCCGGTAGCACGTCGCCTCGCTGGTCTCCCGAGACAGCCGCGCTGGCCCCGTTTCAGAAGGACGACAACGACCCCGCCGGACGCCAAGGGTGAACCTTCGGACCACGACGCGTTTACCGTTCGAGTCGGTTGCAAACTGCAACACACTGTCCCACAACGCTACACCTCGCCCGGCCCCCCAAACTTCAGCATCTAAATAAAACGGGGCCAGGACGGCTGTGGCACAGGTCTTGCTTTGGAGAGCACCGACACGTGAAGCAGGACAGGCCCGACGATCGTCAGGAGGCGAAATGCAAAACGAGCGGCTCGGACATCACAGGTTCGTCGCGCTGGGCCAACTAGCCGCTGGCGTGGCCCACGAGATCAACACCCCGGTCCAGTTCATCGGCGACAACAGCCACTTCGTGCGCCAAGCCTACGATGACCTCTTCGAGCTGCTGGACGCCTATCACGAGGTTTTGTTCGAAGGGTCCGTGGACGCCGCGCGGGTCGACGCGCTGCGCAAGCTGCGGGAGTCAGTGGAGGTGGAGTATCTCCGAGAAGAGATACCATCTGCGCTGCAGCAGACCCTGGACGGCGTCGGGCTGGTCGCTGAGATCGTCAAGGCGATGAAGACGTTCTCGCATCCGGGCGGGACGGTCGTGCCGATGGACATCAACGAGCTCGTTCGGACCACCCGCCTGGTGTCCAGAAGCGAGTGGAAACTCATCGCCCGGTTCGACTTGGACCTGGAGGAGTCGCTGCCGCTGCTTCAAGGCGACCCCGCCCCGCTGCGCCAGGCCCTCTTTAACATCGTGGTCAACGCCTGTCACGCCGTCGACGCTGCCCGCCCCGAGGGTCAATTCGGGCACATCGTCGTGGCGACGCGACGTCACGAAGAGTCCTCAATGCAGATCTGTGTGACCGACACCGGCGGAGGAATCCCCGCGGAGGTTCAGGCGCGTATGTTCGAGCCGTTCTTCACCACAAAACCCGCAGGGAAAGGCACGGGGCAAGGGCTACCCATCGCGCGCGAGGCGATCGAACGCGAGTTCGGCGGCACGCTCCGCTGCGAGGTCGAGCCCGGCGCATCGACGACGTTTGTCATCACGCTTCCTGTGCCAGGGGTCGAGCGGTGAAGATCCTCTTTGTGGACGACGAGCCCCGGGTGCTCAGCGGCCTCAAGCGGCTGCTACGTAAACAGCGCCGCGAATGGGATATGCGCTTTGTGGCGGGAGGAGACGACGCCCTTAGAGCCCTCGAGAGCTCGCAGTTCGACGTCTTGGTCACCGACGTCAACGAGGCCCCGTCGATGACGGCCACCACG
>JAAZYN010000729.1 GCA_014239625.1 Myxococcales bacterium
TGGTGTCGAGGCTCCCGGTGTCGACCTGGAGCATGGCCCCGTCCACGTCGACCGCCGCTCCGGTGACGTTGACGATCTCGACGTACTCGTCGCCGCTGGAGTCGTAGGCCCCGTCGCCACTGAAATCGAAGCCGCCCGCGTTGTCATTCGGGTTCGCCATGAACTCGTTGATCACCAGGTCACCGGGGCCAGCGGCTGGCCCACAGGCGACCACCTCCGGGGCGACGTCCGGGGCGGCGTCCGGGGCGGCGTCCGGGGCGGCGTCCGGTCCGATGCCGTCGCTGGTGAGGTCTCCACCGACGTCGGTGGAGACGCCCTCTGCGGTGGAGTCGAGGCCCGCGTCGGCCGGCTCCTCCGGCTGGACCGAGCAATTGGGGAAAGGGGCCCCGGACTGACAAAAGCCAGGGCTCATCGCCGCCCCCGCGGAGTTGGGCGCGACGCTGTGTTTCACGAACGCCGCGGCGCCGTCGAGATCGATCTCGCGCACCACCGACTGGTCATCGCTGGCGGCGCTCCCGTAGCTCATCGTCGCAAGCTCGAGACCGCTGGCGTCGTTGACGGTCACGGTGTCGTCGGAGTTGCGGAGGCTGAACGCGTTATCCATGCCCAGGACGAGGGCGGCGCCGAAGTCGGCGGTGCTGACGCTGGCGTCGTACCGGTTCAGCAACACGAGAGCCTGGTTGGGGGCGATGCACGTGCCCGCCGGGATGACGAAGCTGGCGGTAGAATCGTCGGTCACCGAGACCCCGCTCAGGTCGACGACCTCCGCGGCCAGGCTCACCACCTCGATGAACTCGTCGTCAAAGGTTTGAACGACCCCATCACCGTTGGCGTCGAGCGCGTTGCCCGGGTCCGCCAGCACCTCGTTGATGATCAGGTCGCCGGGCGCGGGGGCGGCTCCGACACAGGACACGGGACCGTCGGCGCCGGTCGCGTCGCTGTCGCCCGACGCGTCCGTGGATGGCCCCCCGCTACAGTTTGGGAAAGCGTTTCCATTCGGGCACTTGCCGGGCGAAAAATCGTCACTGGAGACCGCGCTGTGCAGCACCCAGGCGCTTTCCGTGTCGAGTTGTTCTTCGCGCGTGATGCTCTGGTCCTTGTCAGCCTCGCCGGCCACGTAGGTGTGGGTGTCGGCCACCGAACCGCTGATCAGGATCCGAACGGTGAGGCCGTCATTGTTGAGCCCCAGGTTCACGTCCTTGCCCCAAAGCACATAGGCCTCGTTGGGCCCGAGGCAAACAGGCGGGAGGGAGTGGACGCTCTTGGTCTCGATGTTCACGTTACTGAGGGCTACGTCACGCCCGCTGATGTTTACGAACTCCACGAACTCGTCGTCGGCCGAGTCGGCGTTGCCATCTCCATCCACGTCTTTGCCGCCCGGATCGGCGAGAATCTCGGTCAACACCAGGTCGCCAACGGCCGCCGGATCACAGGAGAGATTCACGTCGGCCATGATGTCGCCGCTCGCGGTGTCCGACTGGAAGTTCGGGTCGAGGACGCAGAGGTTGCGCAAACAGATGCGCCCCGTCGAACAGTCCGCGTCCACCTCGCACTCGTGGGTCGAGCAGCCAGATCCGATGAAAAAAACGAGGCTCAGCCCCAGAGCTGGCACCGCGCGAATGATGCCCCAGCGGCGTGCTATCACCATGAACTTCCTGACGACAGAGAAACGCGGGGCTGCAGATCTCATCCACGCGCCCGCCACGGCACCTACCGTAGCGAGCAGGCCCGGTGCGGGTCAACGGTACAACCTCAAGTCGTCCCGATGATCGCGCCGTGGCGAGCGATCCAACGCTCCCGTTCGGGGAGGCCGTGCAGACGGGCCTGATGAATCGCCTCGAAATACCGACGGTCGGCGTCGTCACGATCCCCCCGCATCAGCGCCAGCTCCCCCAACGCAGACAGGAGGTAGGCCCGCTCGGCCCCGCGCTCTCCGGACGCCCGCGCCTCCAGAAACTCGCCGGCGAGGTCCAGACTGCCCGCCTCGGCGATGCCCGACATGATCTCCAGGAACCACTGGATCGGGTAGCTGTTGAGCGGGTTGGACAGCAGCAGGTCCTTCAACTCGGCCTCTGCAGCGCCCACGTTGGCGTCATCGAGGACGCGCATGGCCTCGAGCAGCGCGGAGACGGCCTCGCGAAAGCGCCCAGCGTCTCGATATAGCCCGGCCAGCGCTAAGCGGCGCTCGCTGATCAGCTCCTGGTGCTCGAGCGCCTCGGCCACCTCAATCCCCAACTCCGCGATCGCCAGACGACGGGGATCGTCGCGCTGGTTCTGACATAACGCCAGCGCGCGGCCCAATGATTGATTCGCCTCGGTGGGCTGGCCGGACCGCAGCGCGAATACTGCCCGGGCGGCGGCGAGCTTGTACTCGAGAACGCCGTGCCCGTGGGGCTCCAAGTGACCGATGCCCACGTCCAAGACGGCTATCGCTGCTTGAAAATGCTGAGCACGCGCCAGGCAGTGGGCGACATTCGCCGCGATCCGGCCGATAACGCAGGGCACCGTAGAGCGCTCGAGCTTGGCGACGGCGAGCCTGAACGCCGCCTGCGCGGCCTCCAGCTCCTGAGCGCACGCCAGCTCGCACGCGCGCGCCCCCGCCAGGCGACCGATGAGCTCGTCGTTGACCTCCCCGGGC
>JAAZYN010000072.1:0-7244 GCA_014239625.1 Myxococcales bacterium
CTCCGGACGACATCGACTCCGAGCCCCGAGACAAAGTAAGCCCGCCCGAAGCGTCCCAGGGCGACGCGCCGACGACGGCGGACACGGAGACCCCAGAACCGTCGGAGCAGCCCGAGCCAAGCGAGGCGGCGCCTCCCTGGTGGAAGCGGCCGAGCACGGTTGTGGGCCTGGCGGCGGTCATCGCCGTGGCGATCTTCTATCAGAACCGCGTGGAGGAGGCGACGCGGGCCGCTCCTGCGGCCAAGCCCAAGCCGCCCAAGTCGGTCGCCACCATCGAGGTGCCGACGATCCACCAGGGGAAGTTCTTGGAGCCGAGAAAGAAGTCGGCGGTCGATTGCAGCCGCTTGTTACGCCCAGCGAGCCACCCCAGCGCAGCGATGCCGAGCAGATAGGCGACGATCACGCCGGTGTCGAGAGCGGTCATGCATCACGGTGGTACCTGGCGAAAAACGATGCGTCCAGCGGGCGCACGCGAGCCGCCACAGGGCAGCCGCCGACGGCACCCGACGACCCGACGACGGCACAGCACGCGGCCCCTCGTCACGGCCGGGGTCATAGCTGCGACGTGTCATCGGTCTGACCCAGCATCACCTTGCCCAGATACTCGACCATGAGGGGCGACACCATCGCGTGCGCGGTGACCGCGTTGGCGTCACGAAAGAGACGCTGCAGTGGGCTCCTGGCATAGATGGCGGAGCCGCCGCCCAGCCGCAGCATGGCCGTGGTCACGTCAGCGGCGTCTCGAGCCGCGTGAATCGCGGCCAGGCGAAGCGTCGCCCTGCTCGTCACCGAGGGGTCGTCACCGGCCTCCAGCGACGCCTCGAGGCGCTCGACGCAGGCCAACACGAAGGCGCGCGCCGCACCCAGCCGGGCCTCGGACTCGGCGAAGACGATCTGCGCGGCCCCCTTCATGGCGAGCGTGCGCCGACCTCCGGTGGGCACCTTGGCCGTCGCGATATGGCGTAGCGCGTCCAACGATGCGCGCGCGATGCCCAGGGAGACGGCCGCCACCTCGACGGCCAGGAAGGCAAAGAATGGGACGCGGTACAGAGGCTCTGTTCGCCGCACCCGATCCAACGAGACGGAAAACTCCGAGGGCACGAACGCGTCTTGCACGCTCACGTCATGGCTGCCAGTCCCACGGAGGCCGCTCGTGTCCCAGGTGTCGATCAGCTCGGTCTGCGCGGCCTCGAACACCATCAAGCGCATCTGTCGGCGCTCGCTTCCGGGCTCCTGGCACAGCGCTCCACCGACCCGGTAATCCGAGTGATGACAGCCGCTGCCGAAGGCCCACCGGCCCGTGACCTGCCAGCCGCCCTCGACGGCGACCGCCGCGCCTTTGGGCGCGTAGACCCCGCAGGCCCGTTTGGAAGGATCGCCGAACACCACTCGCGCCGCCGCCGGATCCATGTAGCCCGCCAGCAGCGAGGTGGTCGAGGCGATCATCACCGACCAGGCGGCCGCCGCGTCCCCTCGGGCGAGCTCCTCGATCACGCGGACCTGCTCGCTCAAGGGTACCTGATGACCGTCCAGCTCAGCCGGCACCGACAACCGAAACAAGCCACGCTCTTGGAGCGCCGCCACGATGGGGTCTGGCAGCCGTCGCTCGACCTCCCCCCGTGGGCCGATCTCGGCCAGCAGAGTGCGGAGTCCGGCGGCGCGCTGTATCCAATCGACGTCCATAGCCGAGTCATATCACGATGGAGGACCGATGGGGCGCGGCGCGTCGGCCGGCGCACCGCGCTCGCGCTCCCCGGCCCTGTGCGAGTCATGGCGGCGGCGCCGACCCTCGCCATCATGCGCCACCAACGCCGGCCGCCGGCAGGCTCCGCCGTGGGTGGCGGGTAAACCCTTTGGCAACCCCGCGGCGGTAGGCTACAACGACCCGCGATGGCGATTCGGCGACTCAATCGGTTGTTCACGGCGGCGCTTCTCACTGCCGCCTGTGCGGCGGCCGGGCCGGTGCTCGCTCAATCGAAGGCGGAGACCCCGTTCGCGCCGGACCGGCTCCACGTCACCCTCGGCGACCACGCCATCGTGGCTATGCCAGGGCAAGCGCAGCTGCGCTTCGGCGCTGTCAGCCCTATCAGCATCGGCTCGATGGACCCCGCGGATCCGAGCCAGACCGAGTGGGAGCTCACCCCTCGCCTTCGGGCCCGACTGAGCCCCTCGCTGATCCTCACCGGGAACCGCTGGCCGGTGTTTCAGTTCTACCAGGTCGCCGTCGACGTGGACGCGCGCTGGGCGCTGGCTCAGCCGGAGACCCCTTCGTACCTGCGCGAGGATCCCGAGAACCAGCTCCGCAGAGCGTGGGACGGCCCACGCATCACTCAGGCTTACGCGCTGCTGGCCGGGAAACACGCCGCCATCAAGCTCGGAATGACGCGATCGTCTTGGGGCACCGGCATGCTCGCCAACCCAGGCACAGATCACCAACACCCCGCCATCGGCTCCGGCGCGCCGCCGGACGTGACCTTGAGCCAGAGCCCGTTCGGCTATGGGCGCTTCGTCGACAGGGTCGCTCGGTTTCAGGTCGGCTTCTTCCCGCTGGGTGAAAAGCGCCGTGGCGCGGAGACCTTCAAGCCGCTGACCGTGGCCGTCGCGGCCGACATGGTGCTAGAGGACGGGACCGCCAGCTGGGACGAAGGTGACCGCACCTATCAGGGCATCGTGGCCATCTTCGGGCGCTACGAGCGGCTGCACCTGGGCCTCTACGGGGTGTATCGCAACCAGACCCACAAGGACGACGGAGGGTCCACCGAGGTCGGCGTCGTGGACCTGTCAGCCACCTATCGGATCCTCAACGGCGCTTACGACGTGTGGCTCGACGGCGAGCTGGCCTTCATCTTTGGCAACTCCACGTTCTCCAAGAGCGTGTTTCATCCGGGACCTCTGGACGTGTTCAGTTGGGGCGGCACCCTGCGCTTCGGGTTCGCGTCGGCGTGCTTCGAGGGGGTCTTCGAGTTCGCCGCGGGCAGCGGCGACAACAACCCGTTCGACGAACAGATCCGCGGGTTCAATTTCAACCGAGAGTTTCGGGCGGGGCTGCTGATGTTTCGCGAGGTGCTGCGCACCACCACCGCCGTTGGGGCCGCCAACGTGGCCGACCCGACCTTCCGCGGCGCGCCGCCAGCCGGCTACGAGCGGATCGCCTCGGGTGGCGCGATTCAAGGCGCGACCCTCTTCTTCCCGCGGATCGGCTGGGAGCCTGTCGAGCGGTTGAAGATCTACGCCGGGGTCCTGCTGGGCTCGTCGACCGTCGAATACACCGACCCCTTCTGGACGGGCAACAAGGGCGGGGTCTCGAGTGGACCCCACGGCGCGACCGAGAAAGGCTTCCTCGGGGTCGAGGTGGACCTGGCCGTGAGGTACACCTTCGAGTCACTTGGGCCAGCGGTGATCTCCATCATGGCGGAGTTCGCGTACTTCCAGCCCGGGTCGGTGTTCTCATGGCCTGACGGCACCAACGCCAACGACGTCTTTGGGGCGTGGGCACACGTGGAGGCTCGGTTTTGATGAACGGGTTGGAACTGTCGCCGCGCCTGATCGCCGCCCTGGCGTTGATGCTCACGTGGCCGCTCGGCTGCGAGGGCGGCGCGTCCAAGACGGTCGCTGGCTACACGATCATCGACGAGCTGCCGCCGGGCCCACGCGTCAAGTGGCAACCCCTGGCCCAGCCAGTGCCAGAGGTCCCCTTCCCCAATGACCTCTTGCTGCGCCCCGACGAGGGCTCCGGCTCTGGCGCGTTCCTCAACATCTCGGAAGAGGCGCCCAGCGATGGGGCGCGGCGCATGCGGCGCAACCTGAACCGGTTGGAGGGCTTTGGCCCGACCGGCCCGGTGATGGTGAGCTTCGATGGCCCGTTGGACCTCTCGACGGTCACCAATCAGAGCATCATCCTGATCAACATCGAGCCGGGCCACCCTCGCGAAGGTGAACGTATCGCTTTTGATCTGGGCCGCTACTTTCCTCTCGCGATGAACAGACCCAAGTCCTTCTGGGGATGGGACGACCTGCAGCACTTGCCGGACCTCTTCTTCGGGGAGGCCAACACCCTCACCGACGAGGCGGGGGATCCGACCGGCCGACTCGAGCACTACGAGGTGGAGTCTGACACACTGTGGCTGCGCCCCCTTGAGCCGCTCGCCCTGGAGGCCACGCACGCGGTCCTCATCACCACCGAGGTGAAAGGGTACGTCACCAGTGACTCGGGAGAGCCGGTGAGGCGCTCGGTGCGCTCTCCGTTCCCATTCAACGCGCACGCGGCGCAGGCCCCGCAGGTCAAACGGGCCCTGGACTTGGCGGGGCTGGAGACGGAGGAGCTGGCGTTTGGATGGACTTACACCACGGCCGACGTGACCGCGCCGCTTCGGCGGATGCGCGAGGGCGTCCACGGCCGAGGACCGCTCGCGCGAATGCAGGACATCGCCCCCACTTTTACAGTGCGCGACACCGACATCGTGCACGACGCGGACGGCTTGAAGTTCGAAGCCGACCCTCAGGACCATCGTTGGATCCTGCAACCCGGCGTGGTCAACGAGATCCTGGCCCTGGTGTCCGAGATCGAGCCCAAGCTGACCGCCAACATGAAGCACGTCGACTACATGGTCTTCGGCAGCTTCAAGAGCCCGGAGGTCCGTACCGGTGAGCACGGCTCGCTGGGCGTGAACACCTGGACCGGCGAGGGGGAGGTCTCAACAGCCGAGGTCCCCTACTTCATCGGCGTACCCAAGGCGACCGAACGGCACAAGCCGCCGTTCCCGGTGATCGTATACTTCCACGGCACCCAATCGAGCCGCCTGGAGCTGCTCGGCGTGCTCGACAGCTATGCGCGGCAAGGCATCGCCGCCATCGCGTTCGACCAGGCCGCCCACGGCCCGATCATCCCCGACCTGGAGCTGGTGTTGGCCCAACAGGGCGCGGATCCTGCCCTGGTGAACCTGTTGGGGCCGGTGCTAGCGGAGATCCTGGTGCCCCATCGGGTCGATGAGTTCAAGGACCTGGAGGGCAAGGAGCTGATGGAGGCCATCAAGGAGATTGGCCTCTTCGCCGAGTTCGCGGTTCACGGGCGAGCCGAAGACAAAAACGGCGACGGCGTGGCCGAGGGCGCGGAGGCCTTCTTCTGGGCGGACGTGTTTCGCATGTGCGCCAACTTTCAACAGGACATGGTGGACCTCTTTCAGGTGGTCAAGATGGTGCGTTCGTGGCGTCAGGCGGACGTGCCAGCGGCCCTCGGCGCCCCACGCGTGGCAGACCCGGCGCGCCTGATGGAAAACCTCATGGCGGGCGACTTCAACGCCGACGGCGTCTTGGATATGGGCGGACCCGACGCGTGGTTCGGGGTCGCGGGCATCTCTCTGGGCGGTTTTCACGCGTCGCTGGCTGCGGCTCTCGAAGATGAGATCCGCACCGCCACCCCGATCGCCGGAGGTGGCGGGTTCTTGGACGTCATGTTGCGGACGTCTCTCAACAACATCGTCGAGCCCGTCATGCACGAGCTGCTGGGGCCGCTGGTGGTGGGCTGCCCGGATGGTGACGGGGGGCTCTGGCTGTCGTTCAACGACGACGCCGACAAGTGCGACCCTGAGCTCGCGGACACGCGAGCCTTCGCGCACCTCCCCGGAGCTGAAGCGGGCGGCGTGGTGCGGGTCAGCAACCTGGTCAACCAGGAGCACATCGAGCGAGAGTTCGGCCCCGGGCTGGGCTTCTCGGTGCCCATCGAGGCGGACAAGTGGGACCAGCTGGAGGTCGAGGTGACCATGGTCGATGGGGCGACCTATGCGGTCCTCGCCGAGACGCCCTATGAGGGCTCCGGGTTCGAGCGCAATTCGCCCGACCTGAGGCGCTTTCTTGGTATTGGCCAGCACGTCCTGGACCACTGCGACCCGCTGGCCTTCGCGGTGCGCCTGTTCCGCGAGCCTTTCGCGGGCAAACGCGAGGTCAACATCTTGTTCGAGAACGCCATCGGCGACAGCACCGTGCCTCTGTCCACGGGGCTTCACATGGCTCGCGCTGCGGGCGCGCTGGGGCCGCCCGAGCAGTGGGGACCATGGTTCGACGAGCTGGTCGCGCGCGGGGTCTTCCTGGGCGCCCGCGACTACGACATCGATGACATTCCACGAGACAACGCCGCTGAGGACGCCCCCATCGGGCCCTTCCCGCCGGTGTCGACAGGCCGTGGGCTGGCCACGATGCGCTTCGCAGATGTGCGGGGACACCACGAGTGGATCGCGGCGGTCGATCAATCCCTGGAGTTGGATCACGCCACCCTGTCGCAAAACCGCATGGCGCTGTTTCACCTCAGCGGCGGAACGGTCGTCAGCGACGACCCCTGCATCGCTCGCGCGGACTGCGAGCTCCTCGACGACCCCGAGGGGCTGCTCTTCGAGTGACACGCCCGATGGGAGCCGGCGAGGCTCGCGACGAGCTGCTCAGGGGAAGGCGAACACGGTCTCCACCACGAAGACCGGATATTGAGCGACCTCATTGAAGATGAGCAGGCACAGCAGCAACGTGCCCGTGAAGCTCACGATGAAGACCGAGGCGTAGTCCCAGAACGTCTTGCGTTTGACCACGAGAGCGGCGATGCCGGCGGCAGTCAGCAAGGAGATGAGCGCCAGGAACACGAACAGGCGCACGTCAATGGCCACCCACGCGGCGTAGTGCCACCCGGCCTCCTGCGCTCCGAGGAGCCGATGTGCGAGGCTGCTCATCTTATCGGTTGGGCCGGTTCTGATCGACCAGCAGATGGAGGTTGAAGTAGTTCACGGTGAGGTGGCACAGGATGGGCGCTAGTAGGTTGTCGGTCAAAAGCGTCAACCCGCCCAGCAGCATGCCCGCCAGAGTAGCGAAGATCGCCCACAGGCGAAGCCTCTTGGCGAAGCCTCCGTGCAACAGGCCGAACACAGCCGCCGTGACCCAGAACCCAGACCACTGTTGCATCGCGCCCCGAAACAGCAGCTCCTCGCCGACGGAGCTCGTGACGGCCAGCACCGCGATGGCCCCGCTGCCTGGCGTCCCCAGGTCTTTGGCCAGCTCCCTGCCCAGATCCTTGAGCGGCCGCCAGTCCCGAACCAGATAGCTCAGGGCAACCATCGCGAGGCCAGAGCCCGCGCCGATGGCGGTATCCCGGAGGACGGTCGTACCGTCGCCCCAGATGACGAGGCCCGAGTTCAGATCCTGGACGTCGATGAGCCACAACCCGAGGCCGCTCATGAGCAGGTAAAAAAAACCCGCGATGACAA
>JAAZYN010000072.1:7254-10658 GCA_014239625.1 Myxococcales bacterium
GCTTGGGGTCCGGGGACGTCATGCCTGGACCGCTTTAACACAAAAGGGACGAGTTTTTAGACCACCGACGCAGGCCCGCTTACAACGAAAGCGTCATGCGTTATCGAGTGCTGCCGGTTTTCCTTGTGGTGTCGGGAATGTTGCTCTGGACTGGGTGTCAAGGCCCAGATGAAGAGCGACGACCGGTGCGTCTTCACGTCGACCCAAACCTGCTGACCACCGACTTCGGTCAGGGTGCGCGGAGTGACGCGGCCGGGATGGCCATCAAGCGCGCTGCGGTGAGGTATACGGCGGGTATCTTCCCGGGCAGCCCGATGCCAACGGGCATGCCTCCGAAGAGCCCGGACTCCGCGGACGCGAGGCTGGAGATGTTGGGCAAAGCCCTGACCCCCCCGCGGGGCGCGCCTGCGTGGTCAAAAGGCGTGGAGGAGCCGCCGCGCAACACCAACGACGACGTCCCGCGACAATGGACCGTGCGGGTCAAGCGTGGCGAGAACCTGCGCATCCTGGCCAAATGGGCTGGCACGACGCTGCAAGAGCTGCGGGCCGAGAACCGGTCGGCGTTGGGTCGTCGCCGGTATGCACGGGCGGGCGACAAGCTCGTGCTGACGCTGAGCGCCAATCAAAAATACGCCTTCGACCAGGAGCGCGACAAATACGCCAAGCAGCGCGTGGTGAACTACTTCGCGACGCGCTACGTGGACAAGGTCGTCGTCTATCAGGTCAAGCGCGGCGACTCGATCCTGAAGGCTGCCAAGAGCTATGGCGATGTGCCGCTGTGGCTGCTGAGCGAGTTCAACCAACGCAACTTTCGCCGTCTGCGCCCCAACGAGCTCATCCTGATCCCGGTGGTCAAGCGCTACGAGAGCGGGCAGAAGCTCCCTGGCCAGCTGGTCGTGGTGGATGAAAATGGTCAGCAGCTGGCCGACACCGACGCTCAGGCGGCGCGGCAGAAGATGAACACCGAGCTGCTGGGCCGGGCGAGGGTGGCGATCGACGACGGTAACGTCTTCGAGCGGCGCCCCATCGTAGGTGCTCAACGAGCCGACCCGGTGCTGTCGCAGCGTCCCGGGCTGCAGCCGGCGATGCCTCGTGCCGCGGCGCCCCGCGCACCCCAAGGTGGCGCTGGCCCGGGGCACTGGAGCCTTCCAGGCGCTCGCCTCGCCGGTGTACGCGGCGCCGAAGCGCCAGGCCGACCTGTGCTCGCGATGTCTCCGACCCAGGGCGCGGCCGCTGCCCCACCGGCGCCAGTAAAGAAGATGCGGTCGGTGTTGGTGAAGAAGCGCGAGACGCTGGGCCATTACAGAGCGTGGTCGGGGCTGTCGACGCGGCAAATCAAGGACGCCAACCCGGGCTTGAACCCCAACCTCATCTTCATCGGAAAGAAGATCAAGCTGCCGATGTCGGACTCCCGCTACGCAGAGTTCGTGCAGAAGCGTACCGAAGCGTTCCTGTCACCCAGAGAGAGGGAGCGTCGGGCCACCCGGCGGGCGCAGATGGCAGCCAAGCGACAGCGGGAGGCCGCCCTTCAGGCACGTCTGGCGGGTGCCCCCAAGGACAAGCTGAACGCCCTGCCGCGCCCGCTCCGCGACGCCAAGAACGCTCGGCGCCGCGTCCCGGCTGCGATTCGGCCGGCGATGATTCCCAACCACGCCCCGTCAGTGGCCGCGCCTGCAAACAACGAGGTCGCCAAAGAGGACCGCCGCTGGCACATCGTCAAAGCTGGCGACACCGTGTCGAGGATCGCCAAGCGCTGGCGATGTAGGCTCGAGGACATCAAGCGCCTGAACCCGGGGATGAACATCGACGTGGTCCGGCTTGGAGCGCGCGTTCGCGTCCGGTAGCCGCGCGGGCTGAGCTGCCGTGGCCAACAACCCACCCGGCGTCCCAACCCGGCTCCCCGGAGCCAGGTGAGGTCGGGCTGGTGCAGGACCTCCTGGGACCAGCCTCGTGACGGGTATCGGTTCGCGGATGGAGGCCGACCTGACCGCCGTGCACACGTCGACCCGAAGCGCGAGGGCCCGGGTGGACATCGACGACCCTTGCATTAGGACTCTCAACCGGCATAGGTAGCGGCATGGGATACATCCTCCTCGCCCTGCTGAGCATGCTGGCGTTGGCTGCCGGTGGGGCAGTGGGCGGGCAGTTCTATGCTGAGCGACGCGCGGAGAGGGCGCTCGCCACCTTCCTCATGGCGGTGATGCTGATCATCGCTCCCGTCCACGCCCTCGGGTGGACGGGCGGGCTGACCGCCGCCGCCCTCGCCGTGAGCTCGGCGGCCTCCTCAGCGGCGGTGTTGACCGCGATCGTGTGGGGTCCTGGCTGGCGCTCCCGATGGCGCCGGACGCGCGCCGCCGTAGCGGACTTTTTCATCCTCCCCTTTGCGGCGATCCGTTGGGCCTACCGTGAGCGACACATCGCCGCACTGGGCGCGCTCGCCTGCGTCGTGCTCGCCCTGTGGACGACCCTCCTGGTGTGGCTCTCGCCCCACAACAGCTGGGACGGGGTGGTGTATCACGAGCCGATGGTCAACTACGCGGTCCAGAACCATGGCTTCGAGGTCGTGTCGGCACCGAACACCGCGCCCCAGCAACAGGTCAACACGGCTCCTCGGATGGCGAGTTACCTGTCGATATGGGCGGTGATCTTCACCGACCGCCGGCTCGTCGAGATCGCTCCTCACGCCTTCGCCATCCTGCTGATGCTCAGCTTCTACGGTCTGGCGCGACGCGTCACGACGCGACGGCTGGACGCGCTGGCCTTTGCGTGCGGGTTGTTCCTGGTCCCGGCGCTGCTGTTTCAGCTGAAGTCGATGTACACCGACGCCAGCACCGCGGGTGCCTTCTGCGCGGCGCTCTACTTCGTGCTCCGCCGGCCGCTGAGGCTCATCGACGCGTTGATGGCCGCGTTGGCGCTGGGGTTGCTCGGGGGGGTCAAGCATTCGGGGCTGGTGCTGGTCCCGGCGCTGGGGCTCATCGTCCTGGTGCGCATGGTGGCCGCCGCTCGGGGACAGCCGAAAACACCATGGTTCGTCGCGTTGTTGGGAGGGGTGGTCGTCATCGTCGGGCTGATGGGACCGACCTACGTTCGCAACCTGGCCGATCACGGCAACCCCATCTGGCCGCGTAAGTGGTCGAGCGCCACCCTCGGGATCGAGCTCGAGGGCACGTACGACGCCAAAAAGGCTGGCGAGGTGGGCTCCTGGGAGGACCTCTGGCGGCCGCCACGGCACAACAAACAATACGTCGACAGTCGGGACAACGGGTATGGCAATGTCGCGCCGTACATCATCCTGCCTCTCGGGATCCTGGCGTGGTGTGTGTCTGTGTTGATGCACCTGGGTGCGCTGCTGCGCCTGCGCGGGCCACCTCCGGCGGGGGCCGCGCAGAGTGTCTCTGGCGCGC
>JAAZYN010000730.1 GCA_014239625.1 Myxococcales bacterium
GGCGGGCGGTAGATTGCAGCGTGGCGACGGATATCCCCTCTTTCTGGGTGCCGGTTTCACTCCTCCTCAAGGTCATCCGATTGGGCCTGTTCTTCGGCGGGCACCCTCTGTCCTCGGGGCGGCGGCTGGAGCCCCTCGACGAGGGCCGGACCGAGCCGGGTGGACACCGCATCCCAGCGCTCGCGCGGAGAGCCCGTGGCGCCACGGGCGCATCCCTGCTTGGTGGTCCAGCTGGTCATCCCGCCGGTGCTCGTGTGGCGTGCCTGGTAGACGACCCCCATGCCGCCTTGGCCGAGCCGCGCCAGGACCTCGTAGTCCCCGTAACGCTGGGGTGCATCCTCCATGGCATGATTATCAAACGAGTCGCAGGGTTCGTCCCGAAAACAGGCCAAATGGTTTATGTTGCTCGAGACGTGTGACCCGCAACGGAGGCTCAGGGTGACGGACAGCAGCTTGGAGATCGGCCCTGGGAGCCCGACGCTGGAGTTCTTCTTCGACATCGGATCTCCGTACGCCTATTTCGCCGCAGCGCGCATACCCGCGTTGGTCGAGCGCACCGGAGTGAGGGTCCACTGGCGACCGTTCCTCCTGGGGGGCGTCTTCAAAGCTGTGGACCACCCGATCGGTGTCCCTGCCCATCGGATGAGGTACCTGGACGCCGATCTGTCGCGGTGGTCACAGCACCTGAACGTCCCCTACCGGACGCCATCGATCTTCCCGGTGAACACCATCTTGGCTAAGCGTGTCCTGGTGGCCGCTGATCGCGTAGCCCCCGAAAAGCTGGCGGGGCTGACTCAGGGGCTGTACCAGGCGTTCTTTTGTGACGATCGTGACATCACCATGCCCGAAGTCATCGCGGACGTGGTGGATCGCTGCGGCTACGACAGCTCGGTGCTGCTGCCGATGACCCAGGACCCCGAGGTCAAGGCCGCTCTGCGGGCGGTCAGTGACGAGGCGGTGTCCCGCGGCGCGTTTGGTGCCCCCACGTTCTTCGTCGGCGACCAGATGTTCTGGGGTCAGGACCGGCTCATGTTCGTCGAGCTGGCGATTCGCGAGCTCACCGGTTGACGTCTTTTGCTGGCGCGGCCTTCGACGAGCGCGCCTTCAAGCGCACCTCGCGCAGCCCATCCATCGCCTCCGGGTGGCTCGGCGCCAACGACAGGGTCGCCGCGAAGGCGCGCTTTGCTCCGGGCAGGTCCCCGCGGTAGAGCATCCGGAACCCCTCTTTGAGGGAGCGCTCCACCAGCAGCTCGTCGGCCGGCTCGCACGCTGGCACGTAGTAGCTCTCGGCCGGCCGGTCGCCGCAGCCGCCGCCCGACAGCGTGGCGCTCGAGAGGAGGGCGAGGCCGGCCCAAATGGAAACCAGGACACGGGGCATGGGTGACAGGTTCGGGGGTGGGGTGCGCCAGGTCAACTAACCCGCATGTCTCACCAGACTTCGGCTGCAACCTTCGGATGGGCAGGCGCTACGAGCGCGTGCGCGCTTCCGCCGACCTGGGACGTTCCACGCGGGACACTCGTGTCCCTCGGGGCTGGCGCAAATTGCCAGAACGCGCTCTATTCGTCAGGCTGTGTTCGTCGACACGCCACCTCTGGACCTCGCGCCCCGTGCAGCGGTGTGTTCGGCCCCCGCACTGGATGATCGCCGATCACGCGGCGCGCTGCCGTGAGCCCGACCACCGGAGAGGCCGAACTGGTCGCCCGGTGCGTGCGCGGTGATCAGCGCGCCTGGGAGGAGCTGTACTCGGCCCACGCGCCGGTCGTCGCCCGCTTTCTGACGCGGATAATGGGGCCGGGCAGCGCGGTCGAAGATCTCGTCCAGCAGGTCTTCGTGGAGTTGTTCAGCGGGCTCGCGCGCTTTCGCGGTGACGCCAAGCTCAGCACTTGGCTGTATGGGGTCGCGCGGAACGTCGCGCTCCGGCACATACGAACGGAGAAGCGGCGGCGGCGGCGGCACGACGCCTGGAAGGAGCATCTTCACGTGATGAGCAATGGAGTGATCGATGGGCGACGGCAAGCCGAGGCGCGCATGCTGGTGGGCGCCCTGGACGACGCCATCCAGGAGCTGGACCCGGGCCACAGGGCGGTGTGGGTGATGCGCGAGCTGGAGGAGCTGAGCACCGCCGAGGTGGCTCAGGCGCTCGGGCTTCGCCCCGGCACCGTGCGCTCGCGGCTGTTCAGCGCCCGCAAGCGCGTGATGCGGTCCCTCGACGCTGAGCGGCGGGTGTCTGGGATCACCCGGGTGGTCACCGACGAGGAGGCCGAGATCATCTACAAGAGCGACGTCGCGGTGCGGCGGGTGGAGCCATGAACGACGCCGGCTGCCAACAAACGCGTGAGTGGCTGGGGCGTCTCAACGACGGCGGCGGGGAGCTGCCCGATGAGGTCCAGCTTCACCTGACCCAATGCGCCACCTGCCGCGGGATGGCGACGGACTACCAGGCGGCGCTGAGCGCATACCGGGCGGTGACCAACGATGACCTCATGGTGCCCCGCTTCGACGCCGTCCGCGAGGCCACCGAGACGCAGCTCACCCGCTACCGATGGTGGTGGGGCCTTCGTCGGCTGCCGCTGTGGCTGCGGGTCGCGCTGCCGCTGGCCGCGCTGGCCGCGCTGGTGGCGATGCTCCTGTG
>JAAZYN010000731.1 GCA_014239625.1 Myxococcales bacterium
CCGACCTGACGTCGTGGTGGTGGATGTACCGGAGGACGCGGACCTCACGGAGTCGGTGAGCGGCGCCGTGGCGCTGCCCCTGCGGGCGGATGTCGCTGTGGTCGCGGTGGTCGATGTTCAGCACGTCCATCGAGCGGTACGAATGGAGGGGCTCACGGATTTCGTGGTTCGTCCCCTGAGACCCGAGGAGCTCAGAGCGCGGGTACGCCGGTCCTTTTCCGGAACCGCTCGCGATTCTTCAGATCGGGTTCGGCTCGGCGAGCTGGTGCTGGATCTGAAGGGCTATGAAGTAGCCCTGCGAGGGGAGATGGTGGACCTCACATTTCAGGAGTTCGAGCTCCTGAAGTTCCTGGCCTGTCATCCTGGTGAGGCCTTCAGCCGTACTCAGCTGCTCGCCCGGGTCTGGGGCTACGATTACTACGGGGGCTCACGCACCGTGGACATCCACATCCGTCGAATCCGCGCCAAGCTGGACCATCCCTACGCGGCGTGCATCAAGACGATTCGGCACGTGGGCTACAAATGGGTGAATGACTATGAGTGACACCGGACCCGGCGGCGACGCAACGGCCCGCGCCAAATACATCCTCAAGCAGGTTCAGGAGAGCGGAGTCAAGCTCATCGGCCTGTGGTTTTCCGACGTCGCGGGGCGACTCAAGAGCGTCTCCATCGCTGATCAACAGCTGGAGGCGGCGTTGAGCGATGGCATCGCCTTCGACGGCGGTACGATGGTCGGGCGGGTGCGGCACGAGGAGACCGATCTGCTGCTCCGGCCGGACTCGGAGACCTTCGCCGTGGTCCCGTGGCGGCGCGACGGCATGGTCGCGCGCATGTTCTGTGAGCTGGAGACCGCCGACGGAGGCCCGTGTCCACACGATCCCCGGACGATCCTCAAGCAGACGCTGAGCCGCGCGGCCTCCGCTGGGCTTGGCTTTTACATGAGCGCCGAGGTCGAAAACTACTACTTCCGCGCGGACAAGCACCCCGCCGAGGCGGTCCTCGACGCTGGCACCTATTTCGACGCGATGCCCACCGATCGTCTCAGCAGCCTCCGCATGGACACCGTTCTCGCGCTGGAGCAGCTCGGCATCGGCGTGCACTCCACCCACCACGAGGTCGGCCCTGGACAGTACGAGGTCGTGCTGCAGTACACCGATCCATTGTCCCTGGCCGACGGCATCCTGACGTACAGGCACGGCGCCAAACAGCTTGCCGAACAACAGGCCATCGTCGCGTCATTCATGCCCAAGCCGCTGGTAAACGAAAATGGCAACGGGATGCACGTTCGTCTGTCGGTGCTGAAAGATGGCGAGGACGTCCTGGCAGACGCGTCGGCGGCGGGTGGCCTCGGCAGCTTCGCCCGGCAGTTCGTGGCTGGCCTTCTGGACAACGCGCCGGCCATGACCCTGGTCACGAACCCTTGGGTCAACAGCTACAAGCGCCTGGTGCCAGGCTTCGAGGCGCCGACCCGTTGCACCTGGGCCCGGCACAACTGGGACGATCTCATCCGGGTCCCGACGGCCACGACCGACCATGAGGGCGTCGCGTGCATCGAATACCGGGCGCCCGATCCTGCTTGCAACCCCTATCTGGCGTTTGCGTTGCTCATCGAGGCCGGGTTGGACGGCGTTCGGCGCGAGCTGACGCCGCCGCCACTGCGGGAGCCCCGAGTCGAGGTGGTGCGAGCGACCCAGCTGCCCGAGACCCTCGCCGATGCCGCGGGACTCGCCGAGGGGTCCGAGTTGATGCGGACGGCGCTGGGCGCTGAGCTTCATCAGACCCTCCTGGATGTGGCCCGGGCCGAGTGGGGACGATATCACTCGCAGGTCACCGAATGGGAGCTCCAGCGGTACTTTCGAGACCTCTGAACGCGCGCGGCTGAGTCGGCCCGCCGGCCAACAGCGCTGGCTGGGCTACGAACGCGGTCGGCCCCCGCGCGCCCCAGCACGAGCTGGGGGGCGGAGCGCGCGGCGGTTGAGGACCACGCAGAGCGTCGATCGACCCCGATCCGCGTGTCTGAGGAGGCCGATCTTTGGGCGCGGCGCTGTTGCGGACCGTAGGGCGCTTCGGCGGCGGGGCGAAGGGTTGTGGGGGCTCTGCGCCCCTCAGCGCGCTACTTCTTGAGGCGCGCTGCGAGCGCTTTGACCTGCTCCAGGTTCTTTACCGCCTGGGCCGCTGACGCTTCGAGACGCTGCTCGAGGTCCAGCGGGAGAACGGCATACCACTCGTTGTGGTGCTTGCGCGCCCGCAGGTCGTCGCCGCCCCACGTCCGTACCGTCGCGCTGCCGCTGGCTCGCTCAACGGAACGCACGTGCGCTCCCAACCGCGTCCAGGTCTCCAATGGGCTCGCCTGGTCGCCCAGCAGCGTCGCGAACAGGGCTTTACCGTGCAGGTGCTTTTGCACGGTCAAGACGCCAAGCGCGTCCGCTTGAACCTGTTTTTCGGCCTGGCTTTCGGAAGGAAAGTCGACCACGACGATCCGGTGAATGCCCCGCTCCGCGGTGACCCATCGATCGAACGTGTCCCGCGTGTCCGGATGCAACAGCTCCCAGAGTGGGTCCCGGTCGGTCTGTTGACGCGCTTCAACCAGCGCATAGTACAGGGCGGCGGGAGAGGACGTGTCCCCCTTGGAG
>JAAZYN010000732.1 GCA_014239625.1 Myxococcales bacterium
TCGGATGACGCCTGCCAGGGAGGCGAAGGTTTCGTCTATGGCGTTCACTACACCACCGGAACGGGTGGCAGCGGCGAGGACACGACCGTCGGTCAGCCCGACGAGGACGGCGACCCCGCCACGGTCGACCTCGTCAACCGCAAGTCGACCGGGACGGTGGTCCCCTATGGCGTACAGGTCATCGAGCGGCCGGCCTGCTTCGCGGCGGGCAGCAGCATCAACGCCGGGGGGCTCAGCGGCTCCGGGGCCCAGGGGATCAGCCGGGGGGCGGTAGAGCTCGTCGTCGGCGCGGCCGAAGGTCAATTCTCGAGCCCGTCTACGGTCCCGCCGGGCGTGGATCCAGGGAGCCTCAAGACCCCAACAATGACCGAGACCCTCAACGACACCGGTGAGACTGTGCAGTCAGCGGCATGGGGCCTCGTGCTGTACTGATGGTGAGGGGCTACTCGTTCGGTGTCGCTGCGGTTGGCGCGGCCTTGCTGGTGGTGGCAGGCTGCGGTGAATACGTGCCAAAGCCAACGGCTGCGCCCACCAGGCCGTTGCAGCCTCCGGTCGCCAGCTCGGTCATCGCATCCCCCAAGCCCCTCGGACCGAACCTGGATCAGTTCGGCAACCTGCGAGACTCCGACGAGCGCGTGCTGGGCTTCGAGATGCCGATGGGGAGTGAGCCCAGCGGCAAGGGCGGGAACCGATACGTGGCCGCCCATGACAAGCGCTTCGTGCGTTTCTTCCGGAGCCGAGGCTACAGGGTCGAGGCCCTCATGGAGGGGGCCAAGAAGATCACCCACACCGACCGCACGCTGCAGTATCTGACGGTGGCTGAGGCTGACCAGGTCCGGTCGGCTCGCGTCTTCGTCAGCCCCGGCCCGGGCCCAGGTTATACGATGCGGTTTCACGTAGGACCACGACGGCGCGCGGAGACTGGGGTCCTCGACGAGCTGCGCCGAGCGGAGCGTCAACTCGACCCTGCCTTCGAGGCGGCCCAGGCCAAGTACCGGGCTCAGCGGGAAGCCGAGGCGGCGAGACGCGCTGGGGCGCTGGCCCGCAGCAGCTCCGGCGCCACCGGGCGTACTGCGCCCAAGGCCGGCGACAGCGCTCAGGTGGGGGATAAAAGGAAACGTCGAGTCTACACCCGCGACGACGTGGCCGCGCTGCGGCGAAAGGCCGCCAAGCAGCTGGAGAAACCCTCGGTGCGTGCCATGTCCAAGAAGATAAGGGACTGGGAGCGCAAGACGGGCCGAACCTTCTACCACTGACCTCCGCGGCGAGCGGCCGCTGACCCCGTGGACGTCGACCGCAGCCAAGACAGCGAAGAGCGCACCCGCCTTGAGACGGCGATGATGGATCGAAGCCGAGCGGCGTACCCGCTCCCTGGAGACCAGCGCTATCGTACACAGGCCGGACGCTGCCGGCACGCCCGCGAGGGAAACCGGCGACGGCAGGCCCAGAGCCGGTGCGTGCTTGAATCGAGGCGCCCCCGAGCCCACTATCGGTGCATGACGGGTCTTGGCCGATACATCGTGGCCCTGGTCGTGGCGTGGTGTTGCGGCGCCTGCCCGGAGCGGATGCCTCCCGACCACAACCACTGCAAGGTCGGCCCGCGCATCGGCGACCTGTCCACGGTGCATTATTTCGACACCCGAGAGGCGTTCTTCGCGCTCGCCGGCGGCGAATCGACACCGACGCAGATCAAGTTCAGCCTGACCCACTTCAGCAGCGCCGCGCCTGGCCCCCACTATTTCCTCGATCCGGCATTCTACCGCTTCCACGACGAGTGGTACTGGATGCGCCTGCTCAACGGCTACCCCATCCAGGGCTTTCCGGCTGCGCCGGCGTCTGGCTTGACGTTCGACGCGGTAGAGGACGTCTACACCTATGTCCAGGAAGGCAACCCCACCCCGCTCGATCTGCGCTGGCACGACGGACGCATGTATTCGGGGTTGTTCTACGAGGCGGCGCTCGAGTTCGGAAGCTACCAGGGGCGGGATCGTTTCTTCGGGATCGGATCGCTCCTGTTCTATCCCCCCAACCCCGACCGCGCGGCCCATCCACAAGAGCTGTGGGCCTTCGAGCTGGAGTACTATTATGAGACGGTGGACGAGGCGAAGCTGGCGGTCTTCTTCGAACAACTCGAAGCCTGTATGCCCGCCGACGTGTCCCCAAAGCTCCGCTGGATTTCACGCGGCAGCGCGGTGCAAGAGGAGCTCGTAGCGACCATTAAAGCCGGCGCAGGGCCATACTCCGATCGGGTGCTGACGTACGAAGACCTCGCCGTGGACGGCGAATTCGGGGTGTACAACCCGGGCATCACGGCCGGCACCATCAAGCGCTACGATGGAGCGCTGGGGGGTGCGTCGGTGGACTCCGAGACCATCGTCGTGGCCAACGTCGTCCCCGACTACCTGCCTCCCGTCGCCGGGATCATCACGTCGGTGCCGCAGACGCCGCTCGCCCACCTCAACCTCTTGGCCAAGGCCCGCGGCACGCCCAACGCGTATCTGGGCGGAGTCTTCGACGACCCGGCGCTCCGCAACGCCGAAGCCCTGGGGACGCCCACCATCCTCCGGGTGCACCCCGACGAGGGCGTCGGCTACAAGGCCATGACGAGCGACGAGTACAGCGAATATCGG